>JBNKOV010000317.1:0-6239 GCA_050294955.1 Holophagae bacterium | reverse complement strand
GCGAGCCGTCGCCCGGTTTGGCTTTTCCAGCAGCATCCACAATGCCAGTCTTCCCCGCTGCTCGATACAATACCTTTTTACCGTCAGCCGACACATCGTAGAATTGAATGCCTCCCATAAACTCTTCAGATTTATGGTCTTTCAAATCATAACGATGAAGGGACAAACCAGGATTGGTGAAGAATTGGTCGTTGGAAGCCTGGATGTAGAAGAGGTGGTTTTCACTCATTTCAAGGCCAGAGATATTACCCGCTGGGATAGGGGTTGCCAGGATTCGCTGGTCCAGATTTTCAAAGTCGATAACCACTTTCAAATCTGAATCTTCTGTATCACCTTCAACTTTTTTTGAGTTCTCCTCTTCGCTCTCATTGAACGCTTCTTCGTCGCTCTTTGCTGCGAAGGGCGAGGGATCGTTTTTGTTGAGCACTGCGACATAAATGGTTCGGTTTATGGGTCGTTCAAAAGATGACATGTCCAACCAACCCACATTCAGCCCGACATCCGTGCTCAGAGCGAAATAGAGATGCTTCCCGTCTCGACTGAATCGCGGCGAAATAGCGTCGGAAGCGTTGTCGGTAATCTGATGATGGGTCTTATCCGCCAGGTTATAGACGAAGATAGCGCGCATATGGTTGGCCTGCCTTTTGGAGTAGGTCAACCAGGCGCTGTCGGGAGACCAGGCGGGATCCATGGTGCGCAAGAAATGGTCATAGGACTCAGTATCCACCTTCACCGGCTTGCCTTTCTCTACGTCTACATACCAGACATTCAATTGCTTATCGGTAAAGGCAATCTTGGTGCTGTCCGGAGACCAGCGGGGATGGTAGTAGAAGTTCTTTTTGGGAAGCTCAATAATCCGTTGCTCGCCAACTCCCTTCTGATCGCGAAGGGCCAGGGCGTATTCGCCATTGTGCTCGGTGAAATAGGCAACCCAGCCCCCGTTGGGCGACCAGGCGGGATAACGCTCATGAACACCCGGCGTATTGGTGATATTGCGGGTAGACCCGTTTTCCAGGGGCACGGTGAAGATCTCGCCTCGGGTCTCAATAGCCGCTCTCACGCCTGTAGAGGAGACGCCGCCGCCAACGATAAAGTCTTTACCGTCCTTGTAATGAGGGCGAACCGCCGGAGCCTCGCCGTTGATTTTAATCTTCAAGGCATTGGTTTTACCGGTTTTCGGATCGAAAATGTGGAGGCGTCCCCCTTGGTCATAGGCCAAAACCCCAGCGCCGGACGACATGCTTTTTACGTCGTATTCCTTGTGGAAGGTCTCCTGTTTAATTGCTTTACTGGCAACGTCGTATGAAAAGACATTTCGGATGTGGTTGCGATCAGAAAGAAAATAGATTTTGTCTCCCAACCATTGGGGCGCAATGTCGTTGGAGGTCTTGCCAGGAATCTCTACATGGTCGTAGGTCTTCAAATCAAAGACCCAGATTCGGGACATGAGACCGCCTCGGTACCGCTTCCAGGTCCTGGTGGGATCTGCGGTAGGCGTATAGGCCACATGAGAAGAATCGGGTGAAAAACTACCGTCTAAACCCCTGGGCATGGGAAGCGGCTCGGCGTGAGCGTCGTCCATCCCGATGAGGAACAATCGACCGATCGGTTGGGCATTGGAGAGCCTGCTGGAAACGAACATAACCTTGCTTCCATCCGGCGTCCAGCCAACGGCCATGTCGGCTGTTGGGTTCCAAGTTAACCGTTTCGGCGTTCCGCCCTCGGCCGCAACGACAAACACGTCCCAATTTCCACCGTACCGGCCAGTAAATGCGATCCATTTACCATCTGGTGAGTAAAGGGGCGATTTCCTGGTCCAAATCTTGGGTGAGACGCCGGGGCGCCGATCCATCCCGATTTGCAATCCAAATATCTCCGCCATACTGAAAACAAATATGCTTATCGCTCACCGACGGTGATTGAAGCAGCAGTGTTTCCTCTGCGGCAAGCGCGTTGCCCACCATCAGGGCGGCAAGGGTTATTATTGAACATAGTCTTGACATGTAGCCTCCGTAAATTTCAAAGCGGGGACGGTTTTTCAACAAAATTATAGATATTCAAAACCCCGATCTCGTTGATTTAACCATTCCCCGAACCGACGATCAATGTTAAACTTCCTCTGACATTAAATTCATGCTGTTAAAGCAACGGCGCATGGAGTATTCATGAACTTGTTTTCCCAGGATCTGGTTGATGCCTTGAAGGGCCATGGAACCCACATCTGTGTGGTTTCCGGCAGGCATTTTCTTTTAGAGCTGGGCCTGCTCCAGAAGCTCTACTCCTTACTACGCTTCTACGGCTTCAAGGTTTATTGCTTTGATCGGATTCCAGAGGAACCACCCGATGACGTTGTTCGGTTGGGAGCAGACAAATTCCTTGAAAACGGATGCGAGGCGCTTTTGGCAGTGGGGGGCGGCAGCGTCATGGACGCGGCCAAGGGCATTGCCATCCTGGCCGCAAACGGGGGGCAAATCTACGACTATAAAAAGGTCTCGTCGTTTCCCAATAAGCCCTTTCCGGTAATCGCGGTTCCCACCACCTGCGGCAGCGGCAGTGAAGCCACCCGGTATGCGGTTTTCAGCAACCGGGAGCCGAAGGAAAAATTTACCATTAAAAGTCCTGAGATTATTCCTGTTTCGGCTATTCTCGACCCAACTCTGCTGACCTCGCTGCCCGACGAATCTTTGATCATTACAGCTTTTGACGCTTCATCTCACCTCATTGAAACCCTGCTCTTTAATATGGAGTCAACGCCCGAGTCGGCGACCCGTTGCATTGAAGGTCTTCAGATTATTTTCTCTCATTTAAGGCAAGCCGTGGAAACCCGCTCGCCGGACGCTCTTAAACAACTTCAAGACGCCGCATACCTGGCTGGCCAGGTTATAAACGTAGAGCGCACGGGTTTGCCCCATACCATGGGCAATAAGATATCTGGCTTCATGCCGATTAAACACGGGCTGATCAATGCTTTAGCCATACCGCCCTGTCTTGAGTTTCTTGAGGAAAAGCCCGACTGCGGGGCTCTGTTCAAGTCCCGATTGGAGGCTATGGGGAATCTGCTTAAAACCCATGGATTTCAAGGCCCTGCATCCTCAGGTTTAAAGAGCTTCTACAGCTCCTTCCAGGTCTCATTTAATGAAAGGGCCGCTTTTTCTGAAGAGACCTTGGATATCCTGGTTAAACAGACTGCGATGGATGCGGATCTGTTCCGCATCACCCCAGGCAGTCTGAAACCAGAAGAATTGAAGCCCGTTCTCTTGCGGGTGATTGAGGCGATCAATGAAAACAGTTGAATTTGCTCAACTTCTCAAGAAGCATCAAATGCGTTTTGTTTCCGCCGTGCCCGATTCCGCCATTCAGGGCATTATTGAGACCCTGGAAGCGGATCCCTGGTTTCACTATGCGCCCATGAACCGCGAAGACAATCTCATAAGTTGGGCGGCAGGTTTGTTTCTGGCGGGTGAAACGCCGCTGGTTATGATGCAGAACTCGGGAATCGGCAACATGTTGGACGCCTTGATTTCCCTTCAGATGACCTATCGCATGCCCCTGGTCATGCTCATCAGTTGGCGGGGCCTGGAGAAGAAAGACGAAGTGCAGCATTGGATTTGGGGCGAGGTTCAAAACCCCATTTTGGACGCGGTGAACCTGCCTTATTTGATTTTGGAGCAAGGCGTTGAGAATATTGAGGACACCTTTGACGCGGCTGTTAAACTGACCCATGAACGGAAATGGCCTGTGGCGGTTCTGTTGCGAAGGGGGAATTACATTGATGAAAAAAATTGAGGCCATGACCCTCATGATCCAAGCCCTCGGGGAGGAAGACGCAGCAGTGTTCTGCAATGGGATTACAGCCCGCGAAGGATACATGATCCAGGACCGACCAGGAAATTTTTATATGCTGGCCTCTATGGGTCACGCCGTAATGATAGGTTTGGGTATTGCTCAGGCTTGTGAGAATCGGGTTGTCGTGTTTGACGGCGACGGGAATTTTTTAATGAACCCGGGCGGCGCCGCCATGGTTGGGGCTCAACAGCCCGAAAACCTGATCCATCTCATCTTCGACAACGCAGTCTATGAAACCACAGGCAATCAGCCTTCCATCAGTAAAGATCTGGACCTTGCCGCCATGGCGGCTTCCATGAACTACAAAACCGCCCAACGGGCAGGCGATATTGAAACGCTAAAGGCGGCCAGCGCCATCATTTTCTCGCAGCCTGGCCCTCATTGCCTGGTCATCGAAGTCTATCGAGGCTCGCCAGACGCCTCAAAAGTGATTCCCATGTCGCCGCAGGAGATGGCCGAACGGTTCAGAAAACATATGTTGAAAGGTAAATAGGAGGACCAGTTTGAAAATAGGAAACAGGACCATTAGCAGTGCGGACAACCGGATCTTCTTTGTTGCAGAAATTGGACTTTGCCATAATGGCGACCTGGATACTGCCCTCAAACTTATAGAGATCGCGGCAGATGCCGGGGCCGACGCGGTTAAATTTCAAAAAAGAACCGTAGACATTCTGGCAACGCCTGAAGTGTTGGACGCCCCGGACAATCGGTTCCCTAGCTTTGGCGCCACCTACCGTCAGGTCCGCGAATTCATCGAATTTGATCAGGAGCAATACGCAGCCCTATTTGCAAAGAGCAAAGATCTTGGAATCAATTGCTTTGTAACGCCCTTCGACATTCCAGCGCTTCAGTTTTGCGATCAATTCGACATGCCTGCCATCAAGATTGCCAGCCACAGCCTCACAGATTTGCCTCTGTTAGAGGAGACTGCGAAACGAGGAAAACCAGTCATCATGTCCACCGGCATGGCCTCTTTAGACGAGATTGATCGCGCCATCAGCATTTTTGAAGAAGCTGGCGCTCAACTCGCGTTGTTGCACTGTGTATCAAGTTATCCCACAGACCTATCTCAAGCCAATTTAAAGGGAATGGACCTTCTTATCCGTCGCTTCGCGGGCATTGTCGGTTTTTCGGGACACGAGCTGGACAACATTGTAACCCTGGCCGCAGCTTCGAGAGGCGCCCGCATTATTGAACGCCATGTTACTCTGGACCATGAAATGGAGGGTTTTGATCACAAAATCGCTCTCGATCCTACGGAATTAAAGGACATAATCGCCCAGATCCGAAAGATAGAGACCCTCTTGGGTTCCGGAGATAAACAAATTACCGAAAATGAGATGACCACGCGGGTTAAGTATAGGCGCTCTATTGCGTCAGCCCATGCCATCGAAGCCGGCGATGTCTTTACAAAAGACAATCTGGTGATGATGAATCCGGGAACCGGCCTCCCCCCTTCCCAACTTTGGGATATATTGGGGAAAAAGGCGAAAACGGCAATCCCCAAGGGCGCCTTGTTAACGGAAGACATGTTTTAACCATCTCCAGCAAATGCAGGAATTACCAAACAATTAGGAGCGCTCTTCATGGACAGCCTTTCAGGAAACCTCGCCTTTCAATATTGGACGTTCACCCTGGTTTACCTTTCCCTTAAAATGATTTCGAACTCGGTAGTTCAAGGGTTTCAGCGCACCAAAAACCGATCTTTCGCCCATGAGGAAGACGCCAAATTTTTCGGCAACGCCACCGCTGGCAACCAGCCGGAATTGGTTTTAAAGGCGGCGTCCTGCTGGCGAAACGACCTTGAGAACATCCCCATATTTCTCATCATGGGACTGGCCTTCGTCTTTTGGGGAGGCGAAGCGCAGACCGCCGCCATCTATTTCATTACTTTTTGCGTAGGACGAACCCTGCATAGCTTTTTCTTTTTGAAGAGCCTTCAACCCCATAGAACAATAGCGTTTACCATTGGGGCTCTGACCCATATGGTTTTGCTGGTTCACGTCCTCATTCTGGCCATGGACGCATTTTAAGAAACAGAATTCATGACTTGTCTTTCATTTCCAGGCGAACTCTTTTAAACTGTTCAGCAAGGGTTTGCGCCCTTCAACAAATCTCCCCCATTAAAAGATGACCTCCTATGGAACTCATGGAATTTTCACCCCGCTTAATCAACAAACAGAATTTAGACAAGGCCATTGTAGACCTACAGTCCGGGTTTGAGCGGGAGACTGCTGACTACAAGAAGACCTTGCTGGGCCTTGGGGTTCTGTTGAATGAGTGTCAACAGGGCTCACTCACTCGAATCGACTCTGAGGAACCGAGAACCCAGACCGGCAATCTTTTGTATTACCACACCAAGGATTACCAGCAGGCCATCCCCTTTGATCTGG
>JBNKOV010000316.1:0-6258 GCA_050294955.1 Holophagae bacterium | reverse complement strand
CCCTGGACCGAGGCCTGGAAATTCACACATCCCGCTGTGGCGACTTCAGGAAAGCTTTAAGCGTGTTAAAAGAACAGCCGGAAATTGCTCGGGTGTTGGAAGAACACATGATCACCCACCAATACCCCTTAAGCCGGATTAATCACGCTTTTGAGGTGGCGAGGGATAGTAGAAAGAGCATAAAGGTGATCATTGATGCGTCGGAAGACAGGGGTTAAGCGCAACGGGGCCAGACTGGGCGCACAATTTTCGCCCAGAAAGACCCTCATCGTTTAACGGTCGCCGTTCAACAGAATCGGATTGGAAGAAAAAACCCCGCCGTCTCCGCTTACTGCGACAAAGATGTCGCCGTTAAAAGTGACAGCATTGAGATGACTGTCAAATTCGTTGGGAAAAGTCACCCATCTTGAGCCATCTGCGCTATATACGGTGTCACCATAGGCGCCCACGGCCAGGAACCCCCAGGATCCCGCGATCAAACCAGTGAGATCCAAGGATTCCGTCTCACGAACCCGCCATGTCTCAGCGTCTGAACTGACCAAAACCACGCCGTCTGTCCCAACAGCTCCAAATTTTTTACCGTTCCAAGCCACCGCCCTCAGGTCGTGGTCAAGCTTGGAATCCGCTGCGCTCCATTGAGTTCCATCGTCACTATAAATAACCGAGCCGGACAGACCGACGGCCGCGAACCGATAGCCGTTCCAAGCAACGCTATTCAAACCTGGAGATCCGGGTATGGCGCGGCCCGACCAGGAAACGCCGTTGGAGCTGGTGTAAACCATTCCCTGATCGTCACGCTCACCCACCGCAACCCATAAGGAACCACTCCAGGCCAGGCCAAACAAACGAGCCTCAGAGGAAATGCTGGAAGAAACCCAGTCCTGGCCATTAGAACTCCTGTAGAACAAGCCGTTTTCGCCAACAGCCATAAAAACAGCGCCATTCCAGGCAACAGCGAAAATCTCTGATTCCGGGTCAAACACCTTTGTCCAGCTCTCGCCATCTGAGCTAGCATAAATAGACTCATAACCAGCTCCGACAAAGACACTTGAATTAGAAGCCACAGTATTGAAAACAGGTTTCAGGGGATCGACTCGCCAATTTTGGCGGTCCTCGCTAACAACCAGATTATTGTTTTTGATGGACACCCAAACCTGACCGTTCCAAATCGCATCGGGGAACGTCTCCGTGGGATCTTCATCGGTTTCTTCCCAAGTCACCCCGTCTGAACTCCGATAAATTTCCAGAGATGAGAGCGAGGGACCAACGGGAACGATTACGACATAGTTGGCGTAAACCATGTAACCCGTGGCCGTTTTATAAACACGTGAGAAAGGCGCATCTGAATCAATGAATTGCCGGCTCCACAACACGCCGTCAGCGCTCTCAATGATGCCGCCATCTTCTCCAACGCCCAGAAAGCGGCCATTGTCGTAGATCAAGTCGAGAACCGTAAAGCCGTGCCCAGTCGTGCTTTGGCTCCACGAAACGCCATCATTGCTCACCAAAAGGCGCCCATCTTTACCCGCAATGACATAGGTATCGCCGCTCCAGGCTATGGCTTCTAAATCGTCTGTAGTTCCAGTGGTTCGCATGATCCAAGTCCTGCCGTCTTGACTGGTGAGCAAGATGCCGGACGTGCCTGTTGCGAGAAACTGGGATCCGTCCCAAATAATGTCCTTCAATAACTCACGGGTGTTGGTTTCCTGTAGGGTCCAATGAGTCAAACCATTAGGACTGGTGAAGATCTGACCCGACGCACCCACAGCAACGGTTAATCCAGCGCCCACAGCGACGTCGAGATGGGTCCCGGTGGAGAATCTTTTCACCCAGTTATCCGGTCCGAATAATTCGGAGTCGGATTCGCCAGGCCGCCACTCCTTAACGCCGTCTAATTCAACTGCGTCCCGGCTGCCTTCCACCATCCCGAACTCTACCGCGGCTCCCGTTCCATTCCCTTGCCGACCTTTCCCGGCAAAGGCATGTGTCCATGCGGTGATGATCAATACTAAAACAAATGAAATCAATCTTGGGTTCATTTCCAATCCCTCCCTTTCTCGACACGACAAAGGATCGTGCATTGTATTCTAATGCAAACCACGAGCCAACAGGTGAATTTCTGGTGATGCATGAGGGTCGCTCGATTTATTCTTTTATCTTTTTCTGAAAGGCGTTATCAGATGATATCCGGAGTTTTCCACCTGAAAAAGGGGATAGCGCCTTGAAGATTGACTTTCCCTATTTAGAGAAGTAACTTCAAAAGCCTCAAGCCTTTTATGCATTTCAAGAAGTGGGTGAGAATTAATATCAGGGCCGATCTTTTTCTCAAAGGAAAAATGGATAGAGGTAAAGGGGTGTTCATTTTTTTGATCATGAATTCAAAAAGGCGCCTCGTTTATCATTCCTAAAAAGGAAATAAAAATTCCCATTTGCTCCTTCATGTTTTAGAGATTGAAATATTAAAAGGATCAACCCTTAGAATTTTTTCGAAAGAAAATTGAATCTTCATCCCGTTTCTCAAAAATCCTCAAAGGAAATCAAAAACATTAACGGTTAATTGCTCTTCATGAAATGAACTGGAAATTTCGATTCGTTTTTTGACGCATGGGAGATGCTGATTAAAAAAGGACTCGCCAAATTGAAATTCATAAAAGGAAATAGCAAACGCCATAAGTCCAACAAAAATGCTCAAAAACTTCAGGCGAGCATCAAAAGCCAACAAATAGTTCTAAAAATGAACGTTGGATGGCTCTGTTCGCCTCACAATCCAATTCTCTGGTGGTTTATAAATCCTGCTCGCCTTAAGACGAGCAAACCTCGGCTTTACATCAGATATTAAACAAAGACATGCCACCGGGCCAGCTCTAATAGAACGGATTTGTGATACGGCCCCACTTCGGATGGTCTAACAGATTCGCCTTGGTTTAATTTTGTAAGAATAGACGCCAGCGCCTCCGATTGGTCCATTTCAAAAATGTCCCCATATCCGTTGGCCGCGATCACCGCTTTATTTCCCGGAAAAAACCGCCATTGGATGGGATACCGACCATCTATCCGCAATTCCTGATCATTTCTGAGATTTTGGACAACTCGAGGCGGCGGCGTGGCGGTTAGACCACAACCCGAAACCTGCTTCAGCCAATCGAGGCAGAGATGGAGATCAATGGCTTCTTCATCCACAGCCCGACGGATGTCTGCCAAAGCAGCCGCCAGATTTGCCGCCAATGGCGGGGCTTGCTCGGATCTGTTGGAAATATCACAGGGATAAGCATTGGCGTCTACTGCTCGTGGAGGATTTGGCAAAAGCTGAGACATCACGGCCTTAACCCTTTCGTATGGATCGGGTTTCAGGTGAAGAGCAACAGCCAGGGTAATGCTCCAGCTATCGGGAGATTCGCCGAGATGCCAGACCGAACTGGGCCAATAAAGCAATTGCCCCTCGTGGGTGGACACCACCTCGGCATCATCGCGGAATTTATGGTAATACTCATCTTGGATGTTCGTAGGCCAGCCCTCAACCGCCATCTCCGGAGTGAAGGTTTCCAAAGGCCACATTCTAAACTTCTTTTCCCCTCGAAACCCAAAGGTGAAAGTGCTCTCCGCGTCGAGATGCACCCCAAAATGGGTTTGGCTGTAACGGCCCATGAACAGATCGATTTCAATAATTTCAGGAATGACATTTGCCGCAGCAAAAAAGGGCTGAAGGAAATGCCGAACTCGTTGCCAGATCACCGGCGAAAAGCGGGATATTTTAGTAACCTGAACGCCAATGTCGAGATCGCACAAACCCTCTATTCTCTGAATATAACCATTCATATCTCCGTCTTCGTCACTGGGAAGAAATACAGAAAACGTATCTGTATCCAAAACCTGAAATCCATCCAAAGCCACCCGAAAGGGATCGTTAAAATTCGGGGGCCATCCCTCTCGCTCAAGCTCAGCGGCTTGCAACATGCCCGCAAATAAATCATCTTCAGAGATTTGCAGGGGAAAATGGAGATGGGTGGTCTTTTTTTCCCAGGTTTCGCTTACGAATTTTTTCCAGAACGACTCGCCAGGAGAATCTTGTTCAATCATTGTAACTACACCATTTCAAGAGATTTCAGCTAGGGATAACCGCAGGCCCATGAATCTTGCCGGCTCATTATAACACAAACAATTGAGACGTTTGTTGGGAGTGCTTGAGGCAACCGGAGACCCCAACCTTCATTGAGAACGAATGACCTCTTTCCGTGGTATAATGTTGAACAGGATGATCCGACTGTCATTCACGCCTGGTTTTTCATGGGTGTGGGGCTCTTTATGAACGTTTTTATAAATAGGACGATTCACCACTTGGGAAGATCATCGAGCAAATGTCTCTTGAAACATCGCATTTCAGAAAATTCCTGGCCTTTTCACTCAACCAAAACCCATCCGCCAGCGTCTTATAAATGAGAGAACGCAGCGCAAAAGTCGGCGCCGTTTTTGCTTAGTAATTCCTATAAGGTTTGTCTGTTGCCCTTTAACAGACACGATAGGTGTCGAATAGTCTCACAATGCGCCATTTCGTCACCAATTTCACCATTTGATGAGCAGAAATCATGTACTCCCACCTTTCACATATCCTCAAATCAGGAAGTAGACGCCTCAAATGGGCATTATTGCCAGGTGATGCTTTGGCGCATTACGTTGCTTTCTTACTTTTTCCTGACCTGGGAGGACATGGAAATTCCGTTTTGTGCTTGGAGCCCGTTTCTTCGGCTCAACAAAAACACCCGGCACGCCTGATTCTTCGAGGAGCACGATCATGTTAGCACGGTCCAAATCAAGGACCGAGAGGTCTTCACTCAAATTATGGACAAGAAAATCTGTCCTTCTGGCTCCAGTCTTAATTATTGGATTCTTTTTAGTGCTTATTTTCGGCGCATACGGAGAAACCCAAATCCCCTTATCCGATGAGTCAGCGCCCGGCGCCATGAGTGAAGGCAATACCATGCCTGACCCGGGCTCAATGGTTGAGAAGGGACAATGGGTTGGCTTGTTTACCGATGAATATGGCGCTTTCCAATTGAGATCATGGGACAAGGCTACAAGCGAACAAACGCCAAAACCCATTTTCCAATTCCAGGCTACCGACGCTTTAAGAACGGGAAATGTGGAAACGGAATACAGCGGTTTGTTGAGTTTATCACCCGGTCAGTCGCTGTCTCTTAGAAGTGAGACAGTAACGCTCACGGCCCATGGTAAAATGCTGGACACGAGACCTGGCAATCTGAGCATCGCTTATAAGATAGAGCTTAGAAGCCCCAGGGGCAACCGCGTTGTATACGAAGAAAAGCGGATGATGACCGATCAAATGCCCAATCTTGTTTGGGCGGGAGATCTGGATAGAGACGGACATCTCGACTTGTTGATTGACCTCAAGGGCTGTGAAGAAGGCCCCTTCGCATTGTTCCTCTCTGGCGATGAGCAGTCCAAAGGCATTGCCGCCTTAACTACCGCGAAATAGGCTTCAACCCGTTTCTCAGTCAAACCTGACCCGGTCCCTAATAGAGACCGGGCCGATTGTTTAATTGCCCACCAGCTTTTTGTGGGCCTCTACCAATTCCTCCACAATCGAGGGATCGGCGAGGGTTGTGATATTGCCAAGCTTATTGTATTCATGCTCGGCAATCTTACGTAAGATGCGGCGCATGATTTTACCAGATCTGGTTTTGGGCAGGCCCGGCACAATAAGGGTGAGATCGGGACGAGCGATTTTACCAATATCCTTGGTAACCTGCTCGCGAATGGCATATTCCACAACGTCGTGGTCTTCACTTTCCGCTTCGCGATTTAAGATGACAAATGCGAAAATGCCCGTTCCCTTGATGTCGTGGGGATAGCCCACCACAGCAGATTCAGCGACAAGCTCCTGGGCATTGATCGAACTTTCAATTTCAGCAGTGCCCAAGCGATGTCCAGAAACGTTGAGCACATCGTCCACCCGACCGGTGATCCAATAATAGCCGTCCTCGTCTCTTCGACAACCATCCCCTGTGAAATAGTAACCGGGATAGGCGGTGAAATAAGTCTCTTTGAATCGCTGATGATCCCCATAAATGGTTCGCGCCATGCCAGGCCACGGAAACTTCATGCAGAGATAGCCGCTCACGCCGTTTCCTTCCACATCATGGCCTTTATCGTCCACAATCACCGGCTGTACGCCAAAGAAAGGCAGCGTAGCAGAACCTGGTTTTAAGGCATTTACGCCAGGCTGCGGGGTAATCATAATGC
>JBNKOV010000315.1:0-6260 GCA_050294955.1 Holophagae bacterium | reverse complement strand
TATGGCTTGTTTCAGGGCGGCGACGTTGATCATATCTCTACCTGCGAAAGCGCTTCGGAAATCTGCTTTAACTGGGTTTCTATCAGGGCATCCAGCTCGCCGGCGTTGGTCTCTATGCGAAAGCTGCCGCGAAGCAGGTTGGGGTCGATCTCCAACTGAACCTGCGTTCCCAACCAGGTCTGCTTCTCGGATTCAGAAAGGCCCATGAGGTATTGGTGGTCCTCTTGATTGAGGAAGATGGTGAGGTTCTTGCGTTCCTTAAGGCTTTGAATCGCGCTGCGCACCATATGTAAAATGGCGCGGGCATTGGTTTGCAATTCGGTTTTCACCACTTTTTCCGATGCGTGGATGACCAGATCAATGACGTCCATTTGAAGCTGATTGAGCAGCAACTCCCGCATGCGGTCCAGTTTGTCCAGGCTGTTGTGGTACAGGTTCAAAACGGCTTGAAGCTGTTGGTCCGCCATAATTTCGCCGGTTTTTCTACCTTCCTCCAGACCCTTTTCGTAAGCCTCTCGCTCGATCTCGGCCGCTCTGGACTGGGCTTGTGCAATGATGGCGTCGGCGTCGTTTTGCGCCTGTTGGATGATGGACTCTACATCGATTTTGGCCCCGCCGCCTGTTTTTGGCTTGGGCGGCGCCTCGTGCTGAAAGGCGTCAAGCTCGGCTTCGGCGTCCAGAGGGTTCATGCTCTCCATCATCTCGTCTGAGAGGGTGTTTTGGAACATGAACGGAGAACTGGATACGGTCTCCTTGTTTTTAAAGATCTTACGTGACATACTCGTCGCCTCCGCCAGCGCCGCCGATGGTGATGATGCCTTCTTCTTCCAACTGACGAACGACTTCGACGATCTGATGTTGGGCTTTTTCCACTTCTTTCAGCTTCACGGCGCCCAGGTATTCCATTTCTTCTTTCAGCATTTCCACAGCCCGGCTGGACATGTTGCGGAAGATTTGAGCCTGCAATTCTTCCGAAGTGCCTTTGAGAGCGTAGGATAGCGCCTTGCGATCTACACGTTTCAAAATTTCGGCGATGCCTGCGTCGTCGATGAGCAGGATATCGTCGAAAACGAACATAAGGTCGCGGATGNACGCGGCCAGATCCGGGTTGATGCTTTCGATTTTTTCCAGGACTTGACGTCCCACGTTGCGCTCCATGCGGTTGAACATTTCCGCAACGGCTCGAACGCCGCCGTATTCTTCCACGTTGAAGCCGCCGATGGCTTCCAGTTTCTGCTCCAGGATCATGGAGATTCGACGAATAACCTGGGGCGATATTTCTTCTAGAGACGCCATCCTCATGGCGACCTCGGCGCGCAGGCTCTCGGGCAGCGCGGCCAGAACGTCGGACCCATGGCTGGCGTCCAGATGGGCCATGATGAGGGCCACGGTCTGTGGGTGCTCGTTTTGAATGAACTTGGCCAACTGCTGTGGGTTGGCCCGTTCCAACGAGGTGAAACCGGCGGAGGCTTCCAGGGCTCGGGCCAGTCGATCCACAATCTTTCGGGCCATGTCCGGACCCACGGATTTGATCAACAACTTCTTGGCAAACTCGATGCCGCCCTGGGTAATGTACTTCTTGGCCATGGCCATGAGGTGGAACTCCTCCACCACCTGGTCGGCGATATCGGGCTGAATATGTTTCAGCATGGCAATTTCGCGGGAGACGTCTTGTATTTCCTCTTCTTCAAGACATTTAAAGACTTCGGCCGCCACATCATCTCCCAGGGAGATCATGAGAATGGCGGCCTTCTGTACACCCTTCAGATCTTTGACATTACTGACAACTACAGCCATATGCGCTCCTATTCATCCTCCAGTAGCCAGGTCCGAACCAGTCCAGAAACCGTTTCGGGATCTTGTTGAACCATCTCAATCAGACGTTTCTTCATGATTTCAGCCTTGGAGAGCTGTGCGGAAGGAATGGACGATTCGATTTCGGCTTCCAACTCCGATTCCAACTCGGCCACGGTTTTAGGCGGTCCACTGGGAAGCGCGGCTGAAATGGCGGGCTCCTCCAATTGGGCCTGTTGTAGAATGGGCGCGACGAATCGACGGAACAGTGAAAAGCCGAGCATGATAAAGGCAATGAAAAGCAGGATTTGCAGAACGCGAGGCGTCCAGAGCTTTACCAGTTCCAAAAGCTGGCCCGTGTCCATGGAGGCCTGAACCTTCTTGCTGATGAGCGGCTTGAATTGGAAATTCTGGATGCTGATAAAGTCCCGTCCCTGCTTGAAGCCGGTGGCGCCCATGACCAGATCTCGGACCCTGTCCAGTTCTTCCTGGGAGAGCGGCAGCAATTCGGTCTCAATCCAGTCGGCCTGGGTTTTGGTGAGCTTGGCGAAAAATCCGGGCTTTTCCTTCTCCGTTTCCACTTCCTTGTAGTCCAGTTGCAAGGCGATGGACATGCGCTCCACTTCGTAGGGCGCCACGCGGGTGGTGGTCTGAAGTTCGTCGATAAAATACTGATTGGTAAGCGTTTGTCTGTTAATGTCGGAGCCGGCGATTTGACCCGCGTTGGGAATAACGCCCTGGGCCACGTTGGCGGCGGCGCCGGTGACGTCCCCGGTTCCCCCACTGCGCTGTATGGTCTCGGTCTTATTCTGTTCGGAATATTTTTGCGGTTCGCCCTCGGCGTCTGGTCCGCCAAACTTTTTCTCCACGGTCTGAACCTGGTCGAAGTTGATGTCCAGCGACACGCGGGCTTTCACCTTATTGGGGCCGAGGAAAGTGGCCACAAGCTGTTGGATCTTGGCTTCCCGCTCTCGCTCCAGCTTGGATTGGATGTCCAGATTGGTCTGAGATATGCCAAAAGTTTCGTCTCCGGTGGATGGCTGGGAAAGCATGTTGGCGAACTGGTCGGTGATGGTGATGTCGTCGGGCGTGGCGCCTTCAATGGCGTTGGCCACGGAATGCTGAATGCCGCGAACCTGGTTTTTGGAGAGTTCGGCCATGTTCTTTAAACGCAGCATGACCGAGGCCTTGGCGGGTTCGCTCTCGTCAGCAAAAGGGGAATCTTTGGCGGGCACGATTTGGACCATGGCCTTCATGATGTTGGGGTTTTGCTCCAACATTTTTTGAATGTCCACCTGAAGGGCCTGGATGCTTTTCAGCTTGAGCATGTGCTCCCCCGACTTGAGCGGGTTGGTGTTGTCTAAAATAGACATGCCCGTCTGCCCGTCCGGCGTGATGTCCATGGCTTCAAATTCGGTTCGCAGCTCGCGAACTCGGCTTTTGGGGACCAGAATCTTGCCGGTGCTTGACACCTCGTAATCGACCTTTCGGGATTGAAGCTCTTGGGTAATCTCTACTTGAGTCTTGGCGTCGATGCGCCGTGCGAAGAGAGGCTCCTTCTCTTCCACATTGGCCTGAATAATACTAATGGCCACCAGAAGAATGGTTGCAAATGCAATGATCAACAGGGCGATAAACTGTCCCGTGCTGAGTTGTTTCAGCATTTCCCTGGGGTTCAGTTTTGCGGGAACGCCCGATCCATCGGGTCCTGCGGCCATCCGTGCCTCCTCAAACTGTTATCAGCATTACATTCCAGATCTGGAGATCTCCTTGTAGGCTTCTACAATTCTGTTGCGCACCTGCATCATCATTTTGAAAGAGGAGTCCGCCTGCTGAACCGCCAGTATGGTGGCGTGCAGATCTTGGGTCTCGCCTTTAAGCAGGCTGCCAATTTTCTGGTCGGAATCGTTCTGCAACCGGTTCACGTCCTTGATGGCGTTTTCCAAAACCTGCGTAAAGCCCTGGCCGCCTGTGGCGGATTTATCGGCGGGCTTGGGACCCTGAAGCGTCAGTTCCGGGCGTGGCAAAAGGGGATTGAGTTTCATGATGCTCAACCTCAGCTCTTCAGTAGATCAAGTGTGCTGCGAATCATCTCACGGGCCGATTTAATGGCCGAGACATTCGCTTCATAAGACCGGTTGGTGTTAATCATATCAACCATTTCGATGGAGGGATTGATATTGGGATAAGCTACATAACCCTGTGCGTTGGCGTGGGGATGGTCTGGTTCGTACTTTTGCAGCAGGGGGCTGGGGTCGTGGCGGATCTCCGTGGCCCGAGCGCCGTAGATTTGATCATCCTGCTCGTTTGTCATGAAATCTTTGAGTTCACTTTCGAATTCGCTTTTGGGGATGGCTTCCACAACCAGCATTCTCCGGCGATAAGGTCCCCCTTCCGCCGTTTGCGTGGTGCTGATATTGGCCATATTACTGGCCACAACCTGCATACGCTGCCGCTGTACGCTTAACCCCTGACCGCTGATTTTGATTGATCCGAACAATGACATCTTAAGACCTCAATCCCTTATATAATATACCAAGTTGGGTTGTTTGTGTGTTTTTAATGTGCTTTTTGACTTTCGCCAAACTTGTTCTTTGTTTTTTTCTGGCTTCTTATGTTACTACCCTGACTATTAGCGAGAGTTGATAACTTCCTGCACCAGCCGGTTCTTACGGTTCATGAACAGGGTGGCCAGCTCAAATCGACCACGGGTTGTAGCCAAATTGGCAACCTCTTTATCCAAGTCCACATTATTTCCGTCAAATCGTTCCGTGAGATGATTGCCTGTCTCTTCTATGAAGTAATCTTTGAAGTTCAATGGCGGCGCCGGTGGAAGGTTTCGATTGTAGTCTGTTCTTCTTTGCGGCTGCATGTTCTCCTGATCTACATAGTCGTTCATAATGGCTTCAAAATCTAAATCTCGGGCCTTGTATCCCGGGGTGTCTATGTTGGCCAGGTTCGCCGAAATAACCTGATGTCTCTGGGACGCGGCGTCCATGGCGGTCTTCAGAAAGCCAAACATCTTTTCGCTGCCAAGTGGATCTATCATCTCATACACTCCTCAACTTCTGGTACTGCAAGGTTCATACCAAAATTCAAGGGCCTTGAGGGACGCTAAACCCCTGGTTTTTCACCTTCGTCGCGCCGCTCCCTTCCAGTTTTGCAATTGTTGCCCGGCAATTTTTGCCGGGTTTCGGGCTCGCAACATGCCTCAGCTCTGGTTTTCCTGGTATTTTCCCTTTAGCTCTGAAAGCATGACGCTGCGCACTTTTTTGATGAGATCGTGCCTTTTATCAATGGTGTATTCGGCTACGTTGATGCGTTCGTGGATGTGGATTTCTATCTCTCCGCTTTTGGCAAATACCGAGTTCCGCCCACACAAGGCCTGGGAGTTGTTGATGGAAATGGGGATGATATCCACTTCCCCTTGGATGGCCAGATAGAATCCGCCCCGTTTAAACGACAGCAATGAGCCTGATCGGGTGCGCGTGCCTTCCGGGAAGATGAGGATATGCTTGCCTTTTTTAATTTGGTTGCCGGCCTTTTTCAGGCTTTCGGAGGCTTTGGCGGTATGGCTGCGATCTATGGGAACCATGCCCATGAGCCAGATGGCCTGTCCCAAAAAGGGCGCCCATAAAATGGATTGCTTGAAAATGAAGCGCAGGTCCACAGGCAGCGCGTCGATTAAAACGGGAATATCGATCATGCTGGCGTGATTGGCCATGTAAATAGCGGGCCGCTTGGGGTCCACATTCTCCAGGCCCGTGACCTTTAAACGAACGCCGTATAATGCGATCAGGGTTCGAGCCCAGGCTCTCATGACCATGGTGGGAAGGGCTCTTCGGGAAAACAGGCTGGCGATGATGGCGGCGCAGGCAAAGAGGATGGTGAGGGGTAAGGCCAGGATAGCGGAAACCACGCTTCTCAATGATGAAACTCCGAAACTGTATTGGGAAAACCATTGGACGCATGCCGCATCCATCGGCGCTGGGGAATCTCAGCAGCCGGAAATTGAGGTCCATCATAGCAAATGAAACAAATGCTGGGAATGTTGTTTTCAAGATTCTTGAGCGAGACCCCTATTTTGAGGTGGATGAGACCCGCTTTTGGCGGTACATGCGGAATGCGTCGAATAGGGTCTTCAGGGGCGCAACAGGCACGCCCAGCGCCGCGTTCTGGGCGCCGGTCTCCCAGAGGTCTCGGTACTGCTTGAAGAGGGTGCGGTAGGCGAATACAAGGCCCCGTCTGGCGTCGTAAATCTGGGATGGCTCCCCTGAGGCTCCGTTTAACTCGATGATTTTGAAATCCTTACCCTGGCGGAACGCTTCCAGATCGCGGGTTCGGATATCGTAACGGCCTATGAAAAAGCCCGGTATGGACTTGGAGATTTCGTCAAATTTCTCAGACATGGCGGGCGTAATGAGATGGGAGCTGTCCAGGAAGATGGTTCCCAGGCAGTGGTTCCC
>JBNKOV010000314.1:0-6277 GCA_050294955.1 Holophagae bacterium | reverse complement strand
CCATAATACGCCGGTCAAAGTTTCGAGTATCGTCTGTTCTGGGTTCGCCCACCTGGGCAAAAGCCAGAGCGCTAATGAAAAGCAATGTCACCGCCAGGCTGGTTCGGACACACTTCTCCAATCTGTTGTGTAGCAGCATACTACCTCCTAAAGCCTTGTACGTTTCGCAGAGGCTTGGTCAGCCTCTCGCGTTGCTATTCAAAGGATGGATGCATGTATGATATATGTCAGACCCTCAACTCCTGTAAAATTTTGAACGGCGCCCGCGACATGATGATTGAACCATTCATTCGGGCGTCCCCAAAATCAACAAACCAGGGCTTTTCACCCCTGGAGAAAGGGACCGTTTTGAATGAGCAACTTCACTATAACTGGCTCAATCGCCTTTGTCAAGATATTAACACTTACATTTGCCAGAATACGTTCATGGGTATCGCCCGAAAAACACACAACCCTTAAAAGGGTTCTATTATAAATAGATAGGGACCACAATGCGTAAAAACCAACAACCCCAATAATAACAAACGGGAATACGCTCATCAAAGCTCCGCAGCACTCATTTACTGTATTACCATTTTGATACAAACCAGAATTCACGCCGTAGAATCAATAACCAAGGGGGCGACCAAAAACAAACACCCACCAGATCATGGAGCCAAAGATGGACTTCGAATTCTTCTTTTTGGAAAGCCAAGGCGCAAGAATTAGCCCAATAGGCTCTGCCTGAGAACCTGCAGACAAAAGGAGATTCTTCATAGACGTTGGACCGACCGTCCGTATACCTGGGCAATCCAGGCCATTTTCCATTCAAAGCCAAAATTTGACCGAGAAAAGCCCGACCATCCGCATCAGAAATCGAATTCGGCGTCCATCTTAAAAGCAGCTTATTGCAAGCGCCGCAGAAAAATGCGATAATTGAGGAGGTTGACGGTAAATTGAAGAAGTCTTCCAGTTGGCTCTGGCCTCCGCAAACAAACTTTAACATGGCATTTCTCATAAAGGCTCTGACCCAAATCTCAACTTCATATTTAAACTGGGAAGAACCTTTTAGCCGACTAAAATTATATAAACTCCCTCCTCAACCACCGCCTTGACGGTTTAGAGGATACAGTTCACAAATCAAGGCGAATATTCTTACCGTACAAGTCAGAAACCAGTGGATCTAACTCTTATCAGGCAAGTTAAAAATCATGTATCTACCCCACTGCACAATATCATATGGAGAAAAAAGTGAATATAATAAAACTCCTGCTCATCCTAGCCATTTCAATTGCTGCGCAAGCAAATGAACCGGACGTATTTTCAGAGTTCACCACCAATGTTGATGGTGATACTCGCAGTTTTCAATCCCTTAGCCTGTCGCCCAACAAGAGACACCTTGCAATGGCTGGATATAACATTGGTATTGTGGTCATTGACCTAATTGGAAAAAATGTTGTTTTCAGGCAGGAGCTCCCAGATGGACATGGATTTGTAAGACACATTATTTGGCATGAAAACAGGCGCATACTCCTAGTCTCCGACAATCAGCTCCTCCTGCTAAACCCTTTCACAAAAGACACACTGCTCTCTCACAAATCAGAAAACGGATTACTAGACGTTTATGCTGTTTTTGAAAAGTCTTTTTACATCAGTGAGCCTGGGGATGGCATCTATCGATTGCACCACATTGATATGGAGAAAGCTGAGCATAAAATCTTATTCTCAGGTAATGACAAAGATCCGGAGTGTCCCATGGGAGCAATTGTTGCGACCAAAGATAACTTGCATTTCCTATCCATAAACAAAAATAGACCTGGGTATAACATAGAGAAACTAAACCTGGAAACGAATCACAAGGAACCAAGTGAATATAAATACCTTCTGCCGGATGGTTTCTCCCCCATGATGGACTCTAAACATGGATACACAGCGTTCTTTATGGACTATAGCATTTCTATTTTAGATAGTCAACTAAACAACATTTTCAATTATAAAATTAAGAGAAGATGGTACAAAAAAGAACCGTTAATTTACAGCAGCGTATTTTTAGAGGAGCCCGGGCTCCTCGCAATTGCAACATGTAAGGACCGATTGTCGATTACTTATGACAGCAAATTACAGCTAATTGACATCAAAACAGGCAAAGTAAGATCGGTACATCCCATCGGAAACGCCCCATTCTCCCTTGAATATGTCAAAATGGGTAATATCTACCGCTTTTTCATTGGCGGATATAGCGTACTGCAAATATTGGACATTCCCATTGAAAAATGACCTCATTCTGTAAAACTACAGCTGCCGAATGACATCGGTTTAAACTGGCTCTTTTTGAAGCAAGTTTAGGAATCTTCCGGTTCAAAATCAAGAGAAAGGGAGTTTATGCAGTAACGCAAACCCGTAGGAGCAGGGCCATCTGGGAATACGTGGCCCAGGTGCGAACCGCAATTTTTGCACATAACTTCTGTGCGAATCATGCCATGACTGGTGTCGCGCTCTTCTAAGATATTCTCATTTTCATTTGGCCTAAAAAAGCTGGGCCATCCGCATCCAGAATCGAATTTGGCGTCCGATTTGAAAAGCAGGTTATTGCAAGCGCCGCAAAGATACGAACCAGGCTCTTTATGGTTCCAATAGGCTCCGGTAAAGGGCCTTTCGGTCCCCTTTTCACGGAGCACATGGTAAGCCTCAGGGCTCAATGACTC
The DNA here is from genome assembly GCA_050294955.1 of Holophagae bacterium. Classification (GTDB taxonomy): domain Bacteria; phylum Acidobacteriota; class Holophagae; order Acanthopleuribacterales; family Acanthopleuribacteraceae; genus JBNKOV01. Next base: position 3,593 of record JBNKOV010000314.1, on the reverse strand, counting down.
TCGATATTCCTGCTCTGTTTTTTTCTCGTTGCTCATGAAGACCTCTCCTGGTTATCTCGGCGCCTTTTGCTTATAGTATTTCTCTATTTCCTTAAAAAGCATTAGCTTGTTCCGGGACTGCAGGTCAATTAACATGTTATTTGATCCCGCGTTCCCAAGAAATCGCTCTCGGAAATCCGCTGTGAAATTCTCCCCATAGTACATGAGCACGCAGCCCTGGGGCAGGATGGAGGCGGCCTTTTTCATTTGACTCACCATTTCTGCGCTGTCAACCGGCAATTCTATGAGGCAGAGATTGGGACTGAGATGACATTGCTGGCGAATGTCAGCAAATTGGGGCGCAGCATACAGCAAATCGAATTTGCGCCCCAAAATGCCCGTTAGAAATTCCTGCAATTCTTCGTCTGCCCCAACAACCAAAGCGCAGGGTTTCCCAGACTTTTCAAGCGTTGGGATTGGAACGGGTTTCACTTCTCCCGCTGGCGCCTCCATGCTGTGGATACGGTCATGAACCCGCATCATGGCCCGCTGTTCTTCCCTTCTCTGCTGAACGATCAATTTGAACAGTCTGTCTTTTGAGCCTTTACTCAAATCACTGAACTGGATGCCCAACTTATTATTTTCAAAATACCTCACGGATGCCGTGCATGAAATTCTCAGATGATCGGTGAGTTTGATGTCTACGATGATTGTAGTGCGGGTCGATAGCTTGACCTCGGTCAACAACCATCTTGGATCTAGGCGAATACCCGCGCCTGTCATAGAAATATCGGACAAGTGAGCTTTGATGAGATCGACATGGTTGCTGGTAAAAGTAACAACCGGCGTCTCAGGAAAGGAGGAGATGCGATACGCCCCTCTGTTCTCAACTTGGGTCAAGCTCTCTGGTATTCGGAATTTGAGAGTGTGAACGCCCTGAACCAGACCCAGACCCATTAGAGAGGTGAGGCCGCCAAAAAGCGTGAGTTCATATGGAAAATGGACCTTGATATTCTGGCCCTTCAGTTGATATAACACTTCGTCGCGAGTCAGGGTGTTCTTTAGATGGAACAAGTTGGGTTCATGGCTGATAATGTCGGTAACCACCTTAAAGGTAGCTGTGGAAATGATCACGGGTTCTCGATCTACTGTGATTACCTTGAATAGACCAATAATCTCATCACCGGTCAGCGTTTTCTTTTTTCCAAACACCTTTTTGAAAAGGGCCATGACCATGCAACTCCGTTGTATCCTATCCATTTTCATCGACATCGGTGATAAAAATCAAGAAAAATGCGCCGAAATGGGCGAATTACCTCAATAGAAAGGCTTTTCAACCGCCATAATGGCCCAGAACCAGATTATTCCCACCGAACCGTTTTGCCGATCAAAAAGCCTTGAAATCATGGCGTTGGCTTCACCGGTTTGCGGGTGGTGGGAAGGCGAACGGTGAAAACACTGCCCTTGCCCGGATCACTTTCGGCGGATAAACCGCCTTCCATAATTTCACAGAAACGCCTGCTGATCACAAGCCCCAATCCCGTTCCACCGAATTGACTGCTTATGGAATCATCGGCCTGGGCGTATTCCTCGAATAGCTTTTCCTGTTCTTCCCGCGTCATGCCAATGCCATTGTCAATGACTCGAAAAAGAATCCATTCCTGGCCATCTTCCCAGGCCTTGGATATGTCCAGGATGATCTGACCATCCTGGGTGAATTTGGCGGCATTGCTAATAAGATTCAGCAGGACCTGGCGGAGTTTGGCCTTATCAGCTCGGATCTTCCCCACATCGGCGCATTTTACAATGAATTCGTTGTCGTTCTGGCGGACCAACGGCATAACCGTATTACGCACCATTTCAATTATAACCGTTGGCTCAAAGGTCTCGTAGAAGATCATCATCTTCCCGGCGTCAATTTTCGAAATGTCCAGGATGTTGTTGATGAGTGAGAGCAGGTGATGCGCTGAGAACTGGACCTTTTGGATGTCTTCTACATAATCGGGATGGTGATTGTAGCGAAAGTCCTCTTCCAAAATCTCGCTATAACCCAGAATGGCGTTGAGCGGGGTGCGCAGTTCATGGCTCATGTGAGCTAGAAAAGCGCTTTTGGCTTTGTTGGCTTCAATGGCTGACCGCGCTTCGGCCTTGAGACGTTCTTTACGAACCTGGGCTCGAAATATCATGTAGATGATGCTCACCAACAGAATGACTTCCAGAAAGATGAACCAGCCCCGTTGCCATATTGGCGGAATGATGACAAAAGAATACGAAGCTTCCCTACTGGACTCAACCCCATCGCCGTTTTTGGCTTTGACGTGAAAGGTATAGGGACCGGGAGCCAGGTGACCGTACTGACGAGCGCCCACCTTGCCTTGAGTCCAGGTCTCTTCCAAACCTTCGAGACGATAACTGTAGGTTAATTCTTCAGGCGCTGTAAAGGTAATGCCGGAGAACTCGAACGCCACGTAATTTTTATTATAGGGCAATTGGAGACCGGGCTTCATTTCCATCTCCGAGCCATATACCTTGAAGCTAATGATATGTATGGGCGGCTCCGTCAGGTTGGGCTGAATTCGCGCGTTATAATTAAAAATAGTAACGCCCTTATTGGTTCCAAACCAGATATTTCCTTCATGATCTTTAAAATCGGCGCCCCGCATGAACTCATTGGATAAAATGCCGTCTTTGGTGGTGAAAAGATCGAAGGACGAGCCGTCAAAACGATTTAAGCCACGAATGGTGCCCACCCAAATCAGGCCCTTCTCATCTTCAATGACCGTTTTGCAGGATTCAGAAGAAAGGCCGTCGTCGCTGGTGAATAGCCGCATGCCGTCATTGTTGTAACGAAGCAGCCCGCCGCTTAAAGCCATCCAAATATTGCCTGCTTCATCTTGAGTAATATCATTGATATAGGGATCCTGCATATTGGAGAGAGGGAATTTGGAAAAGGTGTCCCCATCATATCTAAGCACGCCCTTCCCAACGAACCAGAGCATGCCTTCCTTGTCTTCCAAAATCGCGTTAAACCTGGACCCTTTGCCTGGCGTCCCGTTCTTGAATTGTCGGAAGCCATTACCGGAATAACAACTTATGCCGTCTATGGTTGCCATCCAAATATCGCCATTTTGTGATTGGTGGATGTCGAAGATCTTGCTGCTGGAAAGGCCATCGACCACATTCAGGTTCCAGAATCGACCGTCTTCGCGAACACTTACCCCGTCCAAAGTGCCCAGCCACAGCCGACCCTCACGGTCTATCATGGATGAAAGCACTTTATCATGGGCAAGGCCGTCTTGGGTGGTGAAGGCGGTGAATTTCCCATCCTTCAGTCGCGACACGCCCGCTCCGTTGGTCCCAATCCAGTAAGAACCATCTTTGTCCTGGGAGAAGCAATAACTGCTAGGAACTTGGAAATCGTTCTGCACGGCATAGTTGCGAAAATTTTCGTTGCGCAGACGGGCCACCCCGCCAGCATAGGTTCCGAACCACATGCTGCCTTCACTGTCCTGCAAAATCGTGTTGATGCTGTTGTTGGGGAGCCCGGTTTTCCGGTTATAAACCTTGGGCTCCACCTCTCCTGGAATGTACCGAAAGACGCCATCATCACGGGT
>JBNKOV010000313.1:0-6294 GCA_050294955.1 Holophagae bacterium | reverse complement strand
CCCGATATGGCGGAACCGGGTGAGAAGATGGCTTTGCTAAACAACCTGAGGGGGTTTCTCGACGGACTGGAGTTCTTGAACCCTCAGAATCCCGAGCACTTATGGAAGGAGATTCTTCCCATTTTCAACCGTCGGGACTGGACGAAGCGGGAGGTGAACCTGTTGCAAGCCATCTTTGGCAAGAGTAGGAGCAGGCATCTCGCGGTTAAGAAGAAGTTGGAGAACGCTCTTAAATCGCCATAGTCGCTTGCTCGCATTTCTCTATATGAGCATGAGTTGGTCGCGAAGATTTTTAATATTCACGTCAAAAGTGAGAATCTTGCCCTTGGTGAGATCCCACTGACCGATAAGCTTTTTCTTTAGCAGCAACTTAAGTGCGGAAACCACCTTTCCTGTGGTCAAGCCCGTGTCGCGGCAGAGTTCCTTCACGTCAATTTGAACCCGCTCCACATCCACCGGGTGGTCCAAAAGCCTGAGGCCTACTTTCAGGGCCGAATTGCGGGCCGAAAGGGAAGACATGTTCCGGTTGGCGTCGTTAATCTTCTGGGCCATGGATTTTAACAAACGTACATTAATATCAGGCGTTTTAGGCAAAGCGTTGATGAATTTTTCATTGGTGAATTTAACCAGAGTCAAGTCGGAATAGGCCACCACCGTGGCGGTGCGCTTCATTTGCAGAAAAACGCCCATCTCCCCTATGAGACCTCCGCTTTCAACGACTGCGACACGGGTTTTTCCGCCCAGGCCGTCGGACTTTTCAATGCCTGCCTCTCCTTCTACAATAATGAAAACCTCGTTAGAGGGTTCGCCTTCTCTCGAAACAATGCGGCCCGTGGGCACTTTTACCACTTCCCCATTTTTCATGAGAAAGGACATGGTGTTCATCGTAATTCGGGTGTCAAAGCTTTCCAATTGAGAATAGAGATCATAACTCATATAGGGCTCCATCGCCTCAAATCTTAGACAAATCTAATCGCCTTTCGCTTTCACTTCAATGATTATTTTTACTTTTTTGCGCGTAATAGCTGATTTTCTTAAGATCCCTTGGGAAAAAAGGAATTGGCCCTGTCTCCGCGATGCATTCCCAGGTTAAGATAGGGGTGGCTGAGCTGAATGCCTGACTGAGGTTTGCATGAGTCTTTCTCAACACGATCAACACCAGATAGACGAGGTGGCGCAACGTCTAAAAAAAGTTAACAGCGTCCTTTTTATTACGGGCGCGGGACTGTCCGCCGATTCCAATCTACCCACCTACAGGGGCGTTGGCGGGCTTTACAACGACAACGCCGAAGACGGCATGCCCATCGAAGAAGCCCTATCGGGCGGCATGATGATGAGGCGGCCTGCGTTGCCCTGGAAGTACATCAGTCAGATAGAACGATCCTGTCGCGGCGCTGTTCATAATCGGGGCCATGAAGTTATCGCAGCGCTGGAAGCCGCATTGCCCAGGGTCTGGGTCCTTACCCAGAATGTGGATGGGTTTCATCATCAGGCCGGTTCAGAAAAGGTGATCGACATCCATGGCCAGATAAGTGTTCTTTATTGCACGGGTTGCGGCCGTCGGGAGGAAGTTGACGACTACAGCCACCTGGAATGTCCCCCCTATTGCAAAGTCTGCGGGGCGGTGATTCGGCCCGATGTAGTCCTGTTTGGGGAAATGTTGCCCATGGACAAGGTTGCCCAATTACAGCGTATTTTAGAAGAGGGGTTTCAGATGGTGTTTATTGTAGGCACCTCTGGTTTATTTCCTTATGTGGTAGAGCCCGTGATTGACGCCAGGCGTTGCAATATTCCCACCGTGGAGATCAACCCAGGGACGACCGATCTATCAAACATGGTGGACTACAAAATAACAGCGGGCGCAGCGGAAGCCCTGGACGCCATTTGGTCGCGGTTTTCCAACTGATTCTGGCTCGAAAACCCACCCCGACAGCGGCCTTAAATGGTACAATCTGGAGCTTGAAGCACGGAGGCCCCCATGATCGAAATTGAACAAGCCTACGCCCTTATAGAGCAAACGTTTAAAGCCCTTCCTTCGAAAGCGGCCGCCATGGAGTTGGCCGTTGAGGATAGCTTGGGGCATTTCCTTGCACAACCGGTTTCCGCTCGCTACGACAGCCCGCCCTTTAACCAGTCTGCAATGGACGGGATCGCTTTTCAGCACGACCCGCAAAGGCAATCCTACAAAGTGGTTGGCACAGTGGCAGCAGGAGACTCTCCCAATGGGGAAAAGCCAGGACCGGGTGAATGCGTTCGAATCATGACCGGCGCGCCGGTTCCCGACAGCGCGGACACAGTGGAGATGGTGGAGCAGGTCAAGTTTTCAGAAGATGAGGCGCATTTGCAGGCGTCCCCGAACCGGGGGCAGCACATTCGCAAAAGAGGCGAAAATCTGGCCAGCGGCGGCCTTTTCTATCAGGCGGGCGTGAAGATAACCCCTTCCGTTTTAGCGGGTCTCTACTCTCAGGGCGTGCGATTTGTCACCGTGCGGCGGCCGCTTCGAGTGGGGATCGCCGCCACAGGCGATGAGCTGGTGGGTCAGTATCGAACCTTAAATCCCGGCCAGATTCACAACTCCAACGGACCCGGATTACGAGCGCTCTTGGAAAGCCCCAGCGTTCAAATTCTGGATTTAGGCGTCTTGCCTGATGCATTGGAGCCAACCCGTCAATGTCTGGCGGCCAATACCGATTTGGATCTGATCATCCTCAGCGGCGGCGTTTCCATGGGCGACTTTGACATGGCTCCGGGTGCGGCAAGGGACGCTGGGTTCAAACAGGTTTTTCACAAAATTCGCATGAAACCGGGAAAACCCCTTTGGTTCGGCGTCCATGAAAAAGGCGCCTGCATGTTTGGATTGCCGGGAAATCCGGTTTCTGTAACCATTGGCGCCATGTTATTTGTGCAACCCATGTTAAGAGCTTTATTATGCGGTGCTTTCAAAAGACCGGCCATGGCGCGAGCGGTTTTGGCTCAACCGGTTGAGAATAAAGGGCGTCTCACGCTTTTTAAGGGGCTGAGACTGGTGGAGGACGCAGGACAGATGCGAATGGCGCCCATTGAAACCGCAGGTTCAGGAGATCTTGCTCGTTTCTCATTATTTGAGGCTCTTGGGCGTCTCGGTCCGGGCGAGAAGCTAAATTCAGGAGATGAGATCCAAATTTTGCTTCCGTTCCTGGGTTGAATTAGCTAGAATGGACTTTGTTCTTTAGCCATGGGTGGCCATAGGACACCAAACTCCACTTTTTGGAGACTAACGCGTTTTTTGGATCGACGAACGAGTAGTTAACATGTTAAAAGTAAGGTGTTCGCCATTCTTTTTGGACAAGCAGTGAACTAGGAGGTCCACCTTGAAGATCCTGACAATTGACGATTCAACGACCATGCGTCGGATCATTATCAATACTTTAGCTAGAATTGGCTATAAAGATGTGATCCAGGCGGATAATGGCAAAACAGGCCTAGCCGCTTTAGAAGAGAACGGTGGAGTTGACGTCATCATAACAGACTGGAACATGCCGGAAATGGACGGACTGGAGTTCGTTAAGCACGTGCGATCTGGCCAGTATAAGTCGGTTCCCATTCTTATGGTCACAACCAATGCGGCCAAAGAAGATATCGTGGAAGCGCTTCAAGCCGGTGTGAACAACTACGTTGTCAAGCCCTTCACGCCGGAGACCTTAAAAGAGAAGATCGAGCTTCTTCTCCAATCATAAGATGCCAAGTCTTATTCTTCTAACAAGGGATGCCCTGTGAATGTAATGATTTTTCTGGGGGTGATGCTAGGGGTTTTCAATCTCATCCTCAATGCGGTGCTGATTTTTATCCTCAAACAACCCAACCCAAATCAGGGACGGGAACTGTTGGAGCTGCAAGAACTGCAGGAGCGGATTTCCGAATTGTCCAAGCACCTTGTTACCTTTGAGAAGAAGCTTGAAAAGTCCATTCAGGAAACCAAGAGCGAGAATCTTGGGAAGTTGGATAAGGTCAGCAAAGAGTTGGGGCGGCATCTTCAGGATATTCATGACAACCTATGATGTTCGAGAAGGTCCGTTCATTGAGGCAAACCCTTGTTAAATCACGAATTTCTTAAACAAACCACGCTCTTTAAAGAGTTGACCGAAGAGGAGTTGCTTGAGGTCATTCTCATTGGGCATGTTAAGAAGTTCAAGGCCAACAAGGAAATTTTTCGCGAAGGCGACCCGGGCGACACCCTCTTTCTCATTATCTCCGGCAGTGTTCGCATCTCGAAAATGACTTCGGGAACCGAAGAGGCCCTGGCTGTTTTGGAAAGTAAGTCCTTTTTTGGGGAAATGACTTTATTCGACCGTCAGCCTCGCTCAGCCTACGCTATTGCTCATGAAGATTCTGAGGTCTTCGCCATCAGCGCGGACGACCTCATCAACCTGTTCGACAACAACAAGCGGATTGCCTATAAATTTCTTTGGGCGTTTTGTCTCACGCTCACAACACGGCTCCGTTCAACCAACGAGAAATTTGAGGTCATCATGTCTCTGGCCAATGACGGTTTTTAAATTCCCCTACAGTGGTTGGGGTGGAATGACACTTGGGAAAAGGCTCCGAATTTTCATTTAAGCGGTCAGCAACATGAGCACAGTTATCTTTGATTTCGACTCTACCATTATCAACCGGGAGAGCCTGGAGGAAATCCTCAGCGCGAAATTTAAAGGCAACCCCCAGCTTGAAAAGAAGATTCGGGCCATCACGGATCTGGGAATGGAGGGCGACATCAGTTTTCGCGAGTCTCTGGCCCGCCGCCTTTCCCTTGCCTCTCCCTCCAGGGCTGATGTTCAGGCTTTTGGTGAATCGGCACATGAGCTGCTAACGCCCGGGATGGATACGCTCATCGGCAGCCTTCTGCAGCGTGGCCACGAAGTGCATATTGTAAGCGGAGGGTTGTTTGAGGGCATTACCCCTCTCGCCGCCCGCATGGGAATTCCGGCTTCCAGGGTCCATTCTGTGAAACTCCTGTGGTCCGAACAAGGTGATTTTGCTGGCATTGATCCCAACGACATCTTCAGTGTTTCTAAAATTGAGGGCGCCCGACCATGGCTGCCCTCCCTCTCCGCGCCTCGCATTGCCGTGGGAGACGGCATGACTGACTACTATCTTTACCGAGACGGCCTGGTGAACGCTTTTGTGGCCTTCACCGCAAATGTTCGGCGCGCTGCTGTGGTTGCGACCGGACAGCCTGAGGCTCGGAACACGTCCGAATTAGCTGAAATTTTGGAGGACCTACTATGAGTCGGGAACATTCCCTGAGCAAGGATAAAATCAAGATAGTGCTTTTTGAGGGAATTCATCCTCTGGCTGTTGAATACTTCAAGGAGCACGGTTACCACAATGTTGAGCGATTAACGGAAGCGAGAACGGGCGACTCTCTGGCAGAAACCATTCAAGACGCTCATGTTGTGGGTGTTCGCTCTCGAACTCAACTGCGCGATCCCATTCTGAAAAATGCTGAGAAGCTAATGGCGATTGGGTGTTTTTGCATCGGTACGAACCAGGTCGATCTGGGAATTGCCGCTGGTCTGGGCATCCCGGTCTTTAATGCGCCCCATTCCAACACCCGCTCCGTTGCAGAGTTGGTTATCGGGCAGACCATCATGCTTATGCGGGGAACCTTCGCCAAGAGCATGGCCGCCCATCATCAGCAATGGACGAAATCTGCTTCCAACTCTCACGAGGTGAGAGGTAAAACCATTGGCATTGTTGGTTATGGCCATATCGGCAGCCAGGTTTCCATCCTCGCTGAAGCCATGGGCATGCGTGTACTGTATTATGACATTGTCGCCAAATTGCCCCTCGGCCTCGCCCAAGCCACCCGCGACCTGGAAACCTTGCTGGCCGAATCCGACGTAGTGACCCTGCATGTGCCCGACGATAAAACTACTCGCAACCTCATGAGCCGCGAAAATATTGCAGCTATGAAGGATGGCTCCTATCTCATAAACGCCAGTCGGGGTTCCGTCGTGGATATTGACGCCCTGGCCGAAGAGCTTCAAAAAGGCAGGCTTCGGGGCGCCGCTGTTGACGTGTTCCCCACAGAGCCCAAATCCAATCAGGACCCTTTTGAAAGTCCTTTAATTGGCGTAGAGAACGTGATTCTCACGCCGCATATTGGCGGGTCAACTGTGGAAGCCCAGGAGAATATTGGCAAGGAGGTTGCTGGGAAGCTGGTGGCCTTTAGCGATACGGGCGCTACCGAAGGCGCAGTGAATTTTCCTCAGGTCAATCTTCCCATCCATGGAGACACCCACCGCATTTTGCACA
>JBNKOV010000312.1:0-6302 GCA_050294955.1 Holophagae bacterium | reverse complement strand
GGGAGGCTTTCGGAGTATGATTTGTGAAGTGGAGATTGTTGTTTCGCTTCTTGGGTTGGCCTGGGTTGAGGAGGAAATGCAAACAAAAACTAGTTCACCTAGCTGAAAGTGATGATACAATAAAACCTTTAGCACTAGTTTCAGGTTGGGGGCAGTGGTGTGGCAGCTGTTGATTTTTTTAGGAAGTTTCAAGCTGTATTCGTAGGAATGTTTCTCGTTGGAGTGGGGTATTGGCGTGCTTTTGACGTAAGCCTACCAACAGCCCTCCCCAAAACTGAGAAACCTTTGCTAGACTTCCTTTTGTAGTCACATTGGAGGTGCGCCTTGGGTAATTTACGAATGGTGCCAAAGCACAAAGAGCCTGGTTTTATTAAGATCAAACTGGAAAAAGAAGAGCAACGGGACAATCTTACTATGCCATCTGGGGACAGTCATTTAAGCATTAGAACCCGGTGGGGAACAGTGATTCGTGTTGGGCGCGACATGCCACTTAAACAAGTCGCCCGGTTCGTCAGAATGCTGGAAGGCCGAGGCGCCCATGATCTGGGATAACCATGTTGAAGTTCATCTTTTTAATCAGCCAACGGATATGAGAAAGAGTCATGACGGCTTGATGGCCCTGTGCGAACATCAAATGGGTTTCAATCCGCTCTCTGGCCAGGTTTTTCTCTTTATGAACAAGAAAAGAAACCGAATCAAGTCTCTTTTCTGGGATGGCACAGGTCTGTGCCTCTTCTATAAGCGACTTGAAAAGGGCCAGTTCACGGACATTTGGTGTGATACAGGCCCATCTCGATTGTCAACCATGGAGCTACGGCTTCTGCTTGAAGGTGCGCGACTGGAAGGAAAGCTGCCGTTAACCCCCGCGCCGTTCACTTTTGCTTGAAACTTATTATTCAGGGTCATTAGAATTAAATCAATTTATCCCTATTTTCTTTAATGCATTTCTACCAAAAATATGTTTAAATAGGGCCATGTTTAAAGAAGCAACCCTCAACTACATTTCTAAAGATCCCAACATCGCAAAGCAGGTCGTGAGAGGACTCGAAAGAGAGGTCATCCGCCTTCAAGCTTCCTTGGCCAAGATGGGAAATTTCGATGGTCAAACCGGGCTATTAGAAGAAGTGGAAATGTGGATGGTGGAAAGGCAGCAAGAAAATCAACTTTTGAGGAATAAGCTGTTTGGTCGCTCCAGTGAGAAAGGTGGCGCCCATTCAGATGAAACTCAAGGTGCTGATAAAACTGATGATAAACCCCAAAGCCGGATAAAACCCGAACAGAGTGGACGGGGTGAAGTCGGAAAAGATCTTCCGCTTTTTCCCGAGGAGTATAAATTAAAGGAAGGGGCAACATGTGACTGTTCGCTCGAAAGCCCATTGAAGAAAGTGAAGCAAACGGAAGTCACACACATTGTTGACTATAAGCCAGCCAAGTTGATCAAGAGACAGATTATCCGCTTTAAATATCGGGCTAAAAAATGTGGATGCCGTCTGACAGCGCCCGGACCAACCACTCTGGTTGATGGCGGTCAGTACGGAATCGATCTGGCAGTGGAGATTGTGGCCCGGAAATTTCAAGACCAACTCCCGCTGGAGCGTCAGCTCAAAGCATTCAGACGAGATGGTTTGGGCCTGGCAGGCTCAACGCTTTGGAATCAGACAAAGCATGTGGCGGATTTACTGGAAGACGTTTATGAGAGTATCCGGGAAAACATTGAAACCGGGTACTTTCGGCATGCAGATGAAACGCGCTGGCGGGTGATTGAAGGGGTTAAAAATAAAACCCAATACGCCTGGCTTTTTCGGAATGACCATCATGCCTATTTCACCATTGAGGATAGCCGAAGCGGCGATGTCCCCATGAGAGTCATGAGGGATGCAAGTGGCGCCTTAATCGCCGATGACTATTCGGGTTACAATAGACTGGTATCTGAGAATTTCCTTCTGCGCGTACAATGTTGGACCCATACCCGACGCAAGTTTCGCGAAATCATCGATCTCTATCCCAGCGCGGAAGAGGTTGTGGATCTGATCAGGAAGTTATACCAAAAAGACAAGCGCTTCCGGGCGAACGGAGAGCAGACAGCCAGAAGGAGGCAAGAGCTGTGCGGCCCGGTAATCGATGCCATCGATCATTGGCGAAAGCATCAAAGATGCCTGCCTAAATCCTCTCTGGGAAAAGCCCTCGCCTACATGAACGACAATTGGACAGGTTTAACCCATTTCTTGGAAGACCCGAACCTTCCATTGGATAATAATCCGGCAGAGAACGGCCTGCGCCAACTCGTATTGGGCAGGAATTATGCGGACTTCGTGATTATGCGGAGTTGGGGTGCCTTCCACCCGTATCGCCCGTTACCAGACATTGACTTCAGAGCTGTTTGACGATTCTCTAAGTCCGCATAAAAATGGGAGTGCCTCTAAATTTTCCATAGGAGGGTTCTCATGTCTGAAACGAAGTCAATTTCACCTTGGGAGGAATACTCCGGTCACTTGAAGTCACTTGGTTACTCCCCATCAACAAGGGCTGCCTACGAGAGAGCAGTCGCCCATTTCCAGAATTGGCTGACATTTGAAAAACGTAGTGATATAAGCCCAGAAACTGTTCGGTCCTTTCTTGAAAATCATCTCCCTCAATGCAGATGCCTAACCCATACATTAAGGTGCTTCATTGTTGTTCGCGGAGCCTTGAATCAGCTTTTGCTAATGGTTGGCCTGTGCCGTTACCATTTGGCAGTTGACCCCGACCAGGCTATTCCCGAGATTAGCGCGATTATTAACGACTTTGACGAATACATGCGGGCTGTTTGTGGGTTATCGGAGAATACTCGTTGGTATCGTCGCCGCTTTGCTCGTGAACTGATGGTTACCATTTTTGGAAAAACTACCCTGGACTTCGCAAGCGTCACACCAGCAGCCATCACAAGATTTATAACTGAGCGGGCGAGTTCTTACAAAACCGGTAGCGTCCAGGTTTTCACAACGTCAATCCGGGGCTTTTTGAAGTTCCTTCAATTCAAGGGCTACACTCCTGCTTCCTTGATTGCCTCAGTACCCCAAGTTCCCAATTGGTCACTGACACGCCTACCAAAAAGCCTTGACCCAAATCAGCTGAGCCAATTTCTTGCTGCATTTGAGCGATCAAGCAGCATCGGAAAACGAGATTATGCCATGGCACGCTGCTTCTGTGATCTAGGCCTTCGATGCGGTGAAGTTACTTCACTGGGTCTTGATGATTTCAAATGGCGAGACGGCCTTGTAAAGATCCATCGAGCAAAATCTCGAGAGACAGCGTTCCTGCCGTTACCAGATAAAACGGGTGAGGCACTAGTTGACTATTTGGTAAATGGACGTCCAGAAACCCAGAGCCGTGCTGTGTTTGTTTACCACCGCGCTCCTGTTGGTAAGTGCGTTCAAAATACAACAGTATGTCAGTCAATGGTCCGCGGCTTCGCTCGTGCGGGGCTGGCAGTCGCAAGCACGCGTATCCTTCGTCACACCGTAGCGTCTCGAATGCTTCAAGGAGGTGCAAGCCTAAAAGAGATCGCTGATCTTCTCGGCCACCAAAGCATAGACACAACGATGATCTACACCAAGCTAAATCTGTCAAATTTGGCGGAGGTGGCATTACCCTGGCCAGGGAGGCGATCATGAATGAATGGAACAGTATGGCTGAACGAGTCGACGCTTATCTTATCGCCCGGCGCGCTATGGGCTATCAGTTGAAAATTGAAGGAGAACAACTCAAACGGTTTGCTTGTTATTCGGATGAGAGATGCCATCATGGACCTATAACGACGGATCTTGCGCTTGCTTGGGCCAACGCCTCCAAGCAAGCTTCGAGTTCTTACCGGGCTCGTCGATTAGAAGTTGTTCGCTGCCTTGCTAGATATTGTGCTTTATTCGAGCCAGATACCGAAGTTCCATCACAAAACCTTTTGGGATCTGCCCATCCTCGTAAGACTCCATACATATTCTCGGACAAGGAAATTGAGGATCTTATGACGGCCGCCGGCAAACTGGAGCCACAAGGAGGCATGCGGCCGGTTACTCTTCAGTGTCTTTTTGGGTTATTGGCTGCAACGGGATTACGAATATCGGAAGCCTTGAAACTTGCTCGAGATGATGTCAATCTACCTTGCGGATTACTGCTCGTACGGGAAACAAAATTCACTAAATCACGATATGTACCGATTCACACAACTACGGTAAATGCCCTCAGGGTATACACCAACATTCGACAGCAGCTTATTCCAGAACCACATGACCAAGCATTTTTCCTGATGAAGAGTGGCCTTGCCCCAAATTACCGACAGGTCCTGTATGCTTTTCAGTGTATCCGGGAAAGACTCGGGTGGCGAGCATCGAATGGCAGACAACCGAGGATTCATGATCTTCGCCACACCTTCGCCACGTGCCGTCTTCTCTCTTGGTACCGGGAAGGTGAAGACGTTAACAATGCATTACCTCGTTTGTCCACATATCTCGGCCACACCAAGGTTACTGACACCTATTGGTACCTAACCGCAATTCCTGAACTCATGGCCATTGCTGCTAAGCATTTCCAGTGCTCTCTTGACCAAAAGGAGTTTTTTCATGATTAAAAACACCGACCCACCCAGCTTAGCTGATTCTCTCCGCGATTTTTTCTGCTGCCGAATGATTCAACAACGCCGCCTCAGCTATCAGACCGTTGTCGGCTATCGAGACACTTTTCGTTTGCTTCTGGCTTTCGCCGAAAGCCACCTTCAGAAAAAGGTGGTGGACTTATCGTTTTCTGATTTGGATTCAGAATTAATCCTGGCGTTCTTGGATTATCTGGAATCAGGCAGGGGGAATTGTATTCGAACTCGAAATGCTCGTTTAGCCGCCATACGGTCATTCTTCCATTATGCGGCTCTTAAAAATCCTACAGCCTTGCCAACCATCAAGCAGGTTCTCGCCATCCCTATGAAGCGTTTCGATAGACGGACCGTCTCGTTCCTTTCTCAAGACGAAATCAATGCAATTCTCATCGCACCAGACACCCAAACTTGGAGCGGCCGGAGAGATCGGGTCCTGCTGATGACCCTCTACAATACTGGAGCCCGGGTCTCTGAAATCATCGCTGTCAAACGTGATGATGTGGAAAGCGTGCAGTGCAGAAGTTTACTCTTCCATGGCAAGGGGAGAAAAGACCGGGTTGTTCCGCTCCTGAAAAACACCACCAGGCTCATTCGTAACTGGTTGCCCGATATTGATGTGTCCCCACAGACGCCATTATTTCCCAATCGCTTTGGTGAGCCGATGTCTCGTTCTGGTGTTGAGAAGCGTCTGAACAAAGCTGTCCAGACGGCTTTCGAAAAGTGCTCTACTCTGAAAACGAAAAAAGTCTCTCCGCACGTACTGCGGCACACAACAGCAACACACCTTTTACAAGCGGGCGTTGATCTTTCTGTCATCGCCATGCTGTTGGGGCATGAAAATATCGTAACTACCCATCACTACATGACCACGAACATGGAGATGAAAGAGAAAGCCCTGGCAGCTCTCCAATCTCCGAAGGCCACTCTCGTTCGCTACAAACCACAAAAAGGCCTCATTGCCTTTCTTGACAGCCTTTGATTATGCGGACACCTTTCGGGCCTGGATATCGCGCTAAGTCAAGGGATGGAAAAAACATATGCATCTCAAGCCGCAATGTCCAGGCCCCAACTCCGCATAATCACGAAGTCCGCATAATTCCTGTTATGCAGACCTCCGCATAACAGGAAAAACTTCCTATTTAACCGCTCGCTGGATGGTGCGAGGGTCTGCTCGATCTTATATACCATTGCGGTTTCCTGTGAGATGAACGATATCAATCTGAAAGAATACCTGAAGGAAACGATCCTCAGAATTCGGAACTGTCGGGGTTTCCAGCTTCCCTATGAATTTGCCAATGAGCGTGAGCGCTTGGAGCTTTTCTAGCCCGAGTCTCATAAGAGTCATTCTAGCCGAAAGCAAATTTTGAATTTGCATGGCCGTTGGTAGGCTTACAGACAAAGAACCCAAATTCAAAATGCGTTTGTCTGGGCCAGACTCGCCAGGCCTCTCAATTCCCACTGAAAGGTCATTTGGATGGATCGGATTTGTTGAATCGTCCAATACAGTCCACCCCATATTGGAGAGCCTGGTCAGTTGAAAACTGCTTTGAAAGGCCCGCCTTGGGTCCATATCACCCGGGACTTCAAGAACAACAACAGTGGAGTCAGAAAGATCCGACAAATTATCCATAGTTTCCAAAGCAACAGGAAAACTGTTCGGAAAATCCACCCTGCTCTG
>JBNKOV010000311.1:0-6307 GCA_050294955.1 Holophagae bacterium | reverse complement strand
AACGCCGCCAAGTTTGATAATGGCCAGCAGACCAACAGCCAACTCCGGCGAAGGATTTAGACAAAGACCAACCCCAACTTCCGGACCAACGCCCATTTTCTGGAGTCGGGCCGCAAGGTCATTGGCGTATCCGTTTATTTCAAGATAGGACAGGTTAACACCGTCCCCCACCTGGAAGGCAAGTGCCTCTGGTTTTCTGGCCACCTGTTTATGGAAAAGCGCGGCAGGCGAATCGAGTCCAGGCCCACGCCCGTCTCGGGCGTTCCAGGCCTTCAGCACTCGGTTCAATTCCACAGCGTCCAAAAACGAAACCTGTTTCACGCCCATGTCCGGATTTTTGGCCAAGGCCCTCAGAAGCGCACTGAAGTGGTGGGCGATGCGAGTTACTGTTGGTCTTGAAAAAAGCGCTGTGTTATAAGCAAGTTCACAATAGATCACGCCGTCTTTTTCTCTCGCATCAAGCGCCAGTTCCGATTGAGAGACATGAAATTCCAGATCCGTTGGCTCCACTGAAAGATCACCGTATTGCTCACTCCAATCCAAACCGTTGGAAAAAGAGAATATCATACGAAACAAAGACTCCGGCTTGGTCCAACCACGGTCACAAAGCGCCTTCTCCACCAATTCGAAAGGTGCGGCGCCGTGACGAAGGCACTCCCTCGCAACCTTTCCCACTTGCTCGATAAAATCCCTAAAATTCGGGTTGCTAGAGAGATTGGATCGCAGGACAAGACGATTCGCGATAGGACCAATGACACCTTCCACATCTGGTCGATTTCGGTTATCCAGCGGAAGGCCCGCCACCGGTTCATTCTCGCCCGTATACCTGAAAATCAAGACCTTAAACGCAGCTAACAAAACTATGGAAAGAGAGCTGTCCTTCAATTCAGCCAGTCGCTGGAGTTGAAACACCAGAGAGGCCTCTAATTCAAACTTATAATGAGCGCATTGCAGTCCCGAACCCCGCCTTTCTGGGTAATCCACAGGGAAAGTGACAGGTCGGCAGCGTTCCAGTTGATCGGTCCAATAAGCTATGGACTCTTCAGGGCCAGGACCCTCGACATGTTTCAATTCTTGGGAAATAACATCAATGTATTGAACCTGTTCCCCATCCATGCCTTGAGATGCGCCAAATATTTCGGCCTCATAGGAGGCGTGAAGATTTCTTACCAGAAGATCCAGAGACGCGGCGTCTGAAGCCATGGAATGGGCATTCACAATCAACAAATGGGAGTCGGGCAAAAGCTGAAACAGCAGCACTCTAACCACCGGGCCGGCCATCGGATCCAGGGGGTGAAGAATATACTGTTTGGCCTGACGCCGCGCTTCCCGCTCCGGATCTGTCAAGTCTTGTAAATCCAGAATAAGAGGTTTAACTCCAGTGCTATTCAATATTTTGGGAAATGGCCTTCCATCCCTATCGACATAGATTGTTCGCAATGATTCGTGGCGGTTCAATGCTGCGTCCAAACAACGCAGATAGGGTTCTTTCTGAAGCATGCCACTAATCTTAAAAGCCTTAACCACCTGAAAGACCGGCGATCCGCCCTTCTCTTTAATTACTTCCCAAACATGGGCCTGGCCAGGGGAAATCGGAAGCGCCCCGCTGCGATCAATCTTTTCCAGTTGCACCGTTGGAGCAAGATCTTCGGAAGCTTGTTTCGTTAAAATAACCGGCCCCTGCATCCTTCGAAGCATTCCGGGCAATGCGGCGCAATCCTGAAGAATTCCTTCTATGGTGCTCTGGTGAAACCGGTTCGCGTCATAAGTGAGGGCAATATAATCGCCTTTCCTGGAGCAGGTGAAATACAGATTACAAGCCGGCATGAAATGGGCTCTGGACAAAAGCCTGGTATTAAGACCTTCGAAAGAGGGCGCGTTGAGAGTCGCTTCAAGGCCAAACCCTATATAAGGCATATTTTTACGAGACTCAACCAGTTTTTCAAAAGGATAGGCGTCGTGGCCTTCCACATCCCGACAGGCCTGTCGCACCTGGGCCAGGACGGTGGGAAAGTCCATTTCAGAGTTCAAGGAAACCCGTCCCACCAGATAATTATCCAATCTTCCAACCACATGCTCGATCTCCTTTCGATGCCTGCCGTCGATGGTTAAAAGGAAGGGCCAGTGATCGTTTCCCGACACCTGCTTCAGCTTCAAAAGAAACACACTTAGGAACACCGTCTCGTGTGAAACGCCCCAATCAAGCGCAATACTGGCGACAGCCTGCATATTCGCCTCAGACAGTTTTTGCTCCAAACGCCCTCTCTTCTTGGGACTATCCAAGGATTCAGGTTGGTCGTAAGGCAGGCTGGGGCTTGCTTTAGGCATTGGCGCCTGTTCATTGGCCCAGACTTCATACCGGGAGGAGATTTTGGGCAACGACGCCTGCTGCCAGGCCGCGTAATCTCCATAGTCCAGGCCTTGCTCCAAAGGTGTCTGGTTCATATTGTAGAGGTGGATGGAATAGAGAAGCTCCAATTCTCTGAAAAGGTAATTCACGGAAACCTCATCGCACACGACGGGGTGAAAAGTAATCAACAAGAGGTTGGATGCATCGCTGTAGCAGGCCAACTGGAAGGCGCAATGCGGCTCGGACCCAAGATTGAAAACACGGTCTTCTTCAGCAGCAATCAAATCGCCCGCAGAACCAGGGGCATGCTCAATAAACTCAAGAACAGGCGAAGCTCCCAACATCTGGACCGGACCATGCTGACCCTGTTTAAACACCGTGCGAAGAATGGGACGCCGCTTAACCAGATCAGCAACCGCCTTGGATAGGGCCGCCCGGTTCAATTTCCCATTGCATTGAATGCCAAACACACGATTTGGCTGAACGTCTTTCTGCTCCCAAAAATATCTCTGGGTAACGGAAAGCGGCGCGGGCGCGCCGACAGCTCTGGCTGAAACCGGTTTCTCACCATGCATCTCGGCTCGGGTCTTTCGCTCCAGAATATCCGCAAGAGCGGCCAGAGTCGGGTTTTCAAACACCTCACGCACCGAAAGCTCCACGCCGTAAGCCTGAAGAATGGCGGAGATGAGCCGGGTCGCCAGGAGAGAATGACCACCCAATTCAAAGAAATGATCTGTAGCGCCAACAGCAAAGGATGAATCAACAGGCGGGATCTCAAGGAGATGCGCCCATATTTCCGCCAATTTGCGCTCAATGGGCGTGCGGGGTTGCAAAACCACTGCGCGGGATGATCCCTCAGCGTCCTGAAGAGGCGATATTTTCAGTAGCGCCTTTTTATCGATCTTACGATTTGGGGTGAGTGGAAATTGAGAAACCACAATCCAGGCCGTTGGAACCATATAATCGGGCAACTGCTTTTTAACCCAGGCAGTAAGAGAAGAAGACTCCACACCGTCGCTACGAACGCACCCAATCAACTTCACGTCTGAATCTGACCGATCCAATAGAACGGCAGTTTCAAGAACATCGGGATGACTGATAATTGCCGCCTCAATTTCCCCAGGCTCAATGCGGAATCCCCTTATTTTCACCTGATCATCCACTCTACCTTGAAAAATCATCTCCCCCGATTCATCAAAAAAACCCATATCGCCAGTATGATAGAGCCTAAGCCCCGGTTCATCTGCGAAGGGATCGGGCGTAAAACGCATCGCCGTTTCCCCTGGCCGGCCCAAATACCCCATGGCCAACGAGGGTCCGCCAATACATAATTCTCCTGAAACCCCGACAGGGCTGAACTCCAGGAACCGATTCAAAAAATAAGTCCTATAATTGGAAACCGAACTGCCAATGGGAACCGACCCAGTTATTTCCATTTCCGAGGATTGCCGCTGGGCGTCCACACAAGGCTCAATGGGAAAGGATTGCAGGGGTTGATCACAATAGGCCACAATGTGGTCCAACAACTGCAAATAGGTTGTCATCATCCGCTGTATAGTTGCGGTTTGGAACAACTCAGCCTGATAAGTCAGCTTGCCCTTCAACATCTTGCCATCAGGGCTGTTATGCTCAGAAAACGTGAGGTTTAAATCGAAGGCGGACAGGGCCTGTTCCGTGTCCAACGTCTCCAGAGTGAGATTGGGCAGAGATTTTGGCTCATGGTCTTGGTTATGCAGGATAAACATGACCTGGAAAATGGGGTTGTAGGAAGTCAGATTCCGCTCGGGATTCAATTCATCCACCAGTTTGTCGAAGGGATAATCCTGATTCCCATATCCGTCGAGAACTGCCTGTTTGATTTGTTGCAGAAAATCGCGAAAGCTCAATTGCCCATTCTCAAGAAAACCCTGAAGAACAAGGGTGTTCACAAAAAAACCAATCACTCCTTCCGTCTCTTCCCTGTTCCGATTTGCAATAGCTGTTCCGGTTAAGAGCCTGGTTTCTCGCAACATCGCGCCACGAACGATTTTAAAAGCGCCCAACAGAAGCATGAACAGCGACAAACCTTCTCTAGCGCAAAACTCATGGAGAGTTCGCAACTGGTCCGGTGAGATCTCGACCGGACAAGTCCAGCATCGAAAGCTCAGGGATGCGGGTCTGGGCCTTTCGGTTCTTGAAAGGGGCAGATCGCCGGCCAACTGCTTAAGCCAAAACTGTTGCTGCTCCATCGCATGAGGGCTTTCCAGCCATTGATGCTGCCAAGCCGCCACATCTATGAATTGAATGGGGTTTGGATTTGCATGGGGGATGGTTTGTTGGAGAAAGGCTTCATAAACGCAAGCCAGCTCATCCCGTAAGATTTCCATGGACCACCCATCGGTAATGATATGATGCATCACTATTTGGAAGATATGATCTCCATGAGCCAGCTTGATTAAAACCCAACGGACAAGGGGTCCGCGGGCAAGATCAAACCCTTTTTGGGCGTCGGCGTGACGGATCGCCTCGGCTTGAACTTCCGGCTCTTCGTGTTGGCTTAAATCGACAAAAGCGACCTCAACCTGCTCAGGCGCTGGCTGCGGCTTCTGGAGCGGCTCGCCGTCTATTTCCAAGAATACAGTCCTCAGAGTTTCGTGTCGTTGGACAAGGACCTGGATCGCTTTAAATAGGCGCTCCCGGTTTAAGGCTCCGCGAACACGCCAGGTGGAAATCACATTGTATCCCCCGCTCCCAGCAGCGAATCTTTCAAAGAACCAGGCTCTTTGCTGGGAAAATGACAGCA
The DNA here is from genome assembly GCA_050294955.1 of Holophagae bacterium. GTDB lineage: Bacteria > Acidobacteriota > Holophagae > Acanthopleuribacterales > Acanthopleuribacteraceae > JBNKOV01. Next base: position 1,175 of record JBNKOV010000311.1, on the reverse strand, counting down.
GGCCTGGCTCGGGCAATCCCCCAATTCGAGGAAGGGGAACCAGATCAGGAGCGTCGGTTTGGGCCATAGGCGCCTCTTCCAAAACCCTGGCCAATTGCGAAATGGTAGGGTTATTGAAGATCAGGGCAATGGGCAAATGACCCTTGTGACGCAGGCGAGAAAGGATACGAGTCGCATGGAGGGAATGACCGCCAAGAACGGGGAATGGGTCGTGAACGCCAATTTTCGGAACTCCCAGAATATCGGACCAAATCCTGGCAACCTCGCGCTCCAGATCGGTTCTCGGCGCAACGTAGGGCGCTTTAAGTAGGCGTTCATGGTCAAAAGTAATTTGCAGCAAGGCTTTACGATCAATCTTACCATTGGGCGTAGTGGGGAATTTATCCAAAAACCGGTATTGGGCGGGTATCATGTAGCCTGGAAGCTTCTCCGCCAGGGCCTCTCTTATGCGCTCTATTTCAGGCGCCTTGTGCAAGCCCTTTTGAATATAGGCGGTCAGATTCTTCTCGCCCGTTTCGTCTTCCACCGCCATGACATAAGCTCTATCAACCCCGGGCAAAACATCGAGCGCAGATTCAATCTCACCCAACTCGATGCGAAAACCCCGTATTTTCACCTGATGGTCCAAACGTCCAAGAAAGGTGAAGTTGCCGTCGTCCCGCCTTTCGACCAAATCGCCCGTGCAATACAACCTGTCCCCTTCCTGACCTTTAACGGCGAAAGGATTGGGAATGAATCGACTGGCTGCAAGGCCCGGTCTGTTGTGATAACCCCGTGAAAGACCTGTTCCACCCAACAAAAGCTCCCCTGATTCTCCCAGGCCTAACGGTTTCAGGTCTTCGCCAACCATAAAGGCATATGCGCCTTCAATTGGTTTCCCAATATGTGGAATGGCCTGGGGCGCGGCTTCCAACAAGGCGCCCGTGGAGTAGGTGGTGTCCTCTGATGGTCCATAGAGATTGTAAACCGCTTCAATACCGTGAATTTGGTAAATTCGAGCAATGAGACTCTGTTGGAAGGGTTCGCCTGCAAGGTTTACGACTCGCACCGACCGGGGCAGTCCTTCCATTGCCAACAATTCGCTCATGGCGGACGGAACGGTATTTATTAGGGTAACCTCATTTTTGGATGGCAGTTGTGGCAATTCAAGCAGATTTTCCGCCAACACGATGGTT
>JBNKOV010000310.1:0-6306 GCA_050294955.1 Holophagae bacterium | reverse complement strand
TGAAATTGACGGCGGCCATGATGGCCATGTTCACCCTGACCGCGTTTGCCGGTTCCGTGAGTCTCGATGAAGCAAAGGCGCTTTCCGCAAAAGACGGAAAGCCTGTATTAATAGACTTTTATGCTGTGTGGTGCGGACCCTGTAAACGTTTTACGGCTGACTCCAAAAAGGACCCCGAGTTGAAAGATCTGCTGGGCAAGGTCCACCTGGTGAAGCTTGACGCCGAAAAGGGCGGCAAGGATATGGCTGAGAAGTTCAATGTCAGGGGTTATCCCACCTTTGTCCTGGTCAATCACGATCTGCAGCCCATTAAACGCTGGTGGGGCTATGAGAAAACGTCTTTTTCCAATGACCTGAACGATGGCCTTGCCGACCCCGTAACCCTGGATGAACGGATGGTTCGTTTCAAAAAAGGGGCGTCTCTGAAGGATGCGGTGGTTCTGGCTGAGGCCTTTGAGAGCAGCTCGCAACCGGAAGACGCCTTGAAATATTTCGAGGCCGCCGAGAAGCTCAACGATCAGGACACCACCCATTACTACGGTTTTGACGTGTTCCGCATCAAGCATCAGCTCTATGGCGGGAAAGACAAAAAGGTGACTTTTGAAGAATTGGACCAAACGGCTCGCGCCCTTCTGAAGTCCGGAAAGTTGACCGATGATCAACCCGTATTTGTGGGAAATCAGTTGTTTAGGGCGGCGCGAGACGAACAGAAAAAGGATGACATCGCCTTTTACATCCAAGCGGTTCTCAAGCACGCTGGCAAAGATGATGGGCGAACACGGGCTGAGTTTGGCGCACTGAAGTCTGTTTACATTGACAACGATGTTCCCGCCGCCATCGCTCAGGCAAACCAGTTCTTTGGCGAGGGTTGGAAGGAAGACCCCGAGAAATTGAATGAGTTTGCCTGGTGGTGTTTTGAGAACCGGGTAAATATGGAACAAGCCCGGGATCTGGCCGCGAAGGCCGTTTCCTTGCTTGAGGCCAGCCCGGATCGCGCCAACACATTGGACACCCAGGCAGAGCTTGAAAACGCCCTGGGCAATCCTCTTAAAGCCATGCAACTCATGGAGAAGGCTGTTCAGGACGATCCCCGAACAAGCCACAAAAAACAACTCGAGCGGTTTCGCAAATTGGCCCAAAAAGACACCGGCGCCAGTGGAAACCAACCCTGAAATTTCAAAATAGTGCTACAATCTACCCCACCGCTCCGTGGAATGGAATAAAACACAGGTTCACGGAGTTGTTCTGTTAACTGTGGTTCTATATCGAATCGGCAGTTTCGCCTGGAAATGTCATGATTCGCGCGGAGTTGATGAACCCCGATCAAGGCAAAGACGGGAACCGATATTGCGAGCGGAAGGACCAGACGTCATCGTTTGGATATCCCAAGAACCTTCCCGCCGCAAGTCTCGGAACCCGGGTTGAAAAACTCAGCTTTTGTCACCACGACCATCATAAGAGGTAAAAAAATGAAAGTTCGCTTGATTCAGATCGTTATGTTGCTCCTATGTGCCGGTTCCACCGCATTCGCAGGCGGGGGCATGGACCCCGACAGTGAAAAGGCATTGGACGCGGTCCTTGCGGGAAACCATCGTTCCGACGAGAACAAGGCCCGGGACAAGTACCGTCACCCCAAGGAAACCCTTGCATTTTTCGGCATTAAAAAAGATATGACGGTTGTTGAAGTTTCTCCCGGCGGCGGCGCCTGGTACATGGAAGTTCTCGCGCCCTTCCTTGCTAAGGACGGCGTTTACTACGCTGCCGGCTTCGATCCTGAATCGGATTCTGAATACGTAAAAAAGAACCTGAAAAAATTCAACGCCAAGCTTGAGGGCAATCCCGAAGCTTATGGCAAGGTGAAGAAGACCGTTTTTGCCCAAGGCAAGTTGAACATTGCCCCTGCTGGTTCTGCGGATATGGTTCTCACGTTCCGAAACATCCACAACTGGGGTCCAGACGAAGCTCAAAAAGCGGTTTTCAGCGCGTTCCACAGAGCCTTGAAGCCTGGCGGCATTTTGGGTGTTGTAGAACACCGCGCTGGTCCCAACCAAAAAGAGGGCTCCGGCTACATGAGCGAAGACTATGTGATTGAAATTGCTAAATCCGTAGGATTCGAGTTGGTTGGAAAGTCTGACATCAACGCAAACCCTAAAGACACCAAGGACCATCCCAAAGGCGTTTGGACGCTTCCCCCCGTTCTGGCTACTAAAGCCGATGACGGCGATAAGTACCTGGCCATTGGCGAAAGCGACCGCATGACCTTGAAGTTCGTGAAGAAGTAGAAAAATGCAGGAGCGGTTCGCAAGAGCCGCTCCCAGTCCTTGCCATGGAAATTCAAACTCAGCTTGAACTAAAAGATTTTAAAGCGCTTATGGCGTTCAATCAGCGTCGGTTGGGGTTGGCTGTCAACTCAAAAGACTCTTGGGTCTTTGTGGTCCTCGGGGTGACCCTTGGAGGATTGCTTGCTCTTGGCGGGCCGGGCGGTTTGTTCCCCTTCCACTGGCCATCTGCAGGCATTTCGTTTGTCATTGCATTTCTCATGGTGTTTGTTACCTCCTTTCGAATGATCAGGCGACTTCAGGATCGGCTGCTTCCCACTGCAAACAGCCCACTTCTGGGTCCTCATCTCTACCGAATAACGCCTGAGGGCGTTTGGGACATCTCTCCCCGGTTGGAGACCCGTCTTTCCTGGTCGGCTGTGTCCTCGTTTCAAGAAACCTCGCGGCATTTTTTCTTGATGATAGACGACGTATCCGGGTATGTTCTTCCCAAGCGCTTTTTGCCGGAACACGAAGGATCCAATCAACTTCGCCAGACCGTTTTAACCTACATGCATTCTCAAACGCACTCGTAGAGCGCATCTACCAGAGCTTGGTATCTTGGTCCCAGATCCATGCCGGAGCACATGCGGTTCATGGCGTAACCAAATCCCAGTTTAAGGTCGGGATCTCCAAAGCCGCCCGATCCGCCCGCTCCAAAGGAACCAAAATTTGCGAGATTCGGGCCAGTTGGAACGAAGCCTGGCGTATTGAGAAACAAGCCAAACGCCATTCGTATGGGAAGATCAATGAGTGGACAAATGCCGTCCCATCTAATGGTCCTCAGGTTTTCCACGGTAGCCGGACTACAGATTCTGACCTGGTCGATCTCCCCGCCTTTGGCCAGCGCTCCAAAAATTCTCGCCAGCTCCCTGCCATTCCCAAAACAATGGGCTTCATTTTCTTTGATTTGAGGCGAGTTCCACAGATCATCCATATTTTTGGGGAACCCCTTCCAGGCTCTACCCAGGCGCGAGTCGGTGCTAATGCGTAAAAATACCGAATCATCTTTGGGCGCGACAAATTCCGCGAGTTCGCCCCATCGAGACGGCGGCAATCCAAAGGATGTCTTGAGACCCAGTGGTCTGCCTAAATACTCCTGAAACAACTCGTTGGGCGTTTTTCTGGTGGCCATTTCCAACAGATGGGAGACCATCAATAGATAGGTGGAGGAGTGATAACCGCCCTTGGCCCCAGGCTTCCAGGATGGTTCCTGTAAAGTTAGGGCTTCCAACATGTGGGCTTTGTCAAACAGGGCGCCGTCTCTAGCATGGTCCATGTAGATGATCCCTGCCTGATGTGAGATGAGGTGTTCAACCGTTACGGATTCTTTGCCGGCCCTGGCGAACTCTGGCCAGTAATGAGCCACGTATTCGTTGGGATCCAACAGTTTTTTCTCGATAAGAATGGCTGCTATGATCGCCAACAACCCCTTGCTGATCGATTGAATGGATACCAGCGTATCCTGCTCCCACACAAGGGTTTTGCCTTCGTTTTTAAAACCGCCCCAAAGGTCTGCCGCCACTTTGCCGTCTACGACCACCGAAACACTGGCCCCAAGCTCATCTCTCAGACGGAAATTGTCTTCAAACGCCCTGCGCAACGGCTCAAATTCAGCATCGCAAACGCCGCTTACCACCCAGCCTTCTTTTGTCATTCTGTACTCCCTACATTACATTTTAATACATTTGGCAGTATAAATGGAGTGTAAAGTTGCGAGAATCATCTTGGTTTTTTTGCTGTGCTGCCTTTTTTGCATTTAAGCAAATATCACCGTCTTGGTTTGCATTTGTTGGGTAAAGTTTTCTTGCATGACGCCGAAAAGATGCTCAGATGTACGAATGGACGACCCCTTTGGGGATTTAATGGAGAATAAATGGGAGTGTTCAGGTTAGCGACTCTAGGCGTATCCCTTTTGCTGTCATGCTCCAGCGCCCTTTGCACTACCCATCGCGACCAGGACTGCGTGGATGGCCGGGGGCCTGAAACCAGATCTTCATATGCTTCCGCTTTGGAGGCGCTTGCAGCAATGCATGGCAGCCAATCTTCAAACCTGGGGACGGGTTTGGGGAATCCTATTGGCTCATCCCCTGTGAAGCCAGTACGCAAGGATAAGGACCTTCTATTGATCATCGGCCCAGGATCCCCTATTTTCGACAATGCGGTTAAGGGCATTGAGAGAGAGGTGGGCGGAAATTTTCGCGTGCGGTTCCATGGACTTGTTCGTGGCAGCTATAGCAGGGAGCTAGAAAGATTTATTATCTCTTCTAAGCCGGATCTGTTGGTGTTAATGGATAACCCCGCCATCTTGTTCTACCGTCTTTTTTTGAAGAAACACCCCGAACGTCCTGCATTGCCAGCTATTTCTCTCATGGCCCTCTTTATGCAGGACGCGGCTGGCGACCTGCCCAACATGGTGGGGTTGGACTTTCAGGCCCCGGCTGTGCGCGCCATTTCTAAATTGAGGGAATTGGTGGAGCATCCCCTGAGGCGGATTGCTGTGATCTATCAGGAGCGGTATAAGGAGACATTTCTTTTAGAACAAAGCCTTTGTCTCAAAGAGAATATACAGCTCGTAGGCTTCCCAATCGAAGACGAACCGAGTCCTCAAAAGCGCAAGAAACATCTCAAAAACGCCTTGTCCCACTGGTTAGGCGAGCTGGTGAAAAATGAGGTCATCGACGGCCTGTGGATTTTTAACGATAGTTATCTGCTTTCCAGCTCGCTGCTTAAGGAGGTTTGGGCTCCTCTGTTGACCGACTACCAAAAACCCATTATCGTTGGCGCTGAGCCATTGATGAACTTTGGTAATTTTGGCATGCTCACCGATTTCGAAGAACTGGGGATTCGGGTTAGCGAGTTGGCCGACGAGATTAAGGCCAACGGATGGCAGGTGAAGGGTACCCGGGTTCAACAGCCGTTTTCGCCTCAAACCATTATTAACGCAGACTTTGCGAGAAGATACCTGTCTCTGCGAGAGGAGAAGTTGGCTGAAGTCGATAAGGTGATTCATAGTGGACGCCGTTCTCAGTGATCCTTCTCCAGCCAGGAGGTGTTAGAATAATGGATCATTGAAAGGGTCGAAGGCCAGACCTGGTCCCTGTGCGGAGTTCCTAATGGATCCACAGTTCCTAGAATCCCTGAATGCTCGAATCTCCCAAGCGCTGGGCTGCTCGTTTCAAGGTGAGCCGACGGACGACGTGAGCGGCGGCTGCATCAATCGCGCCTGGGGTTTAGTCGATAGAGAAACCGAAAAGCAGGTTTTTGTAAAATCCAATCATCCCCATCTGCTGGCGATGTTTGAAGCGGAAGCGCAAGGACTGAGTGAAATTGCTGAAAGCAACACTATTAAGGCGCCCAGGCCCGTCTGTTGGGGCGTAGCGAACGGGCAAGCTTTCCTTGTCTTGGAGTGGTTGGCCATTTCGGCAAGCCAGGATTGGGAAAAAATGGGACGTAAACTCGCCGAATTGCACAAGCATCCCGTTGGTGATCGGTTTGGTTGGGCGTTGCCCGGCTTTATCGGCGCTACGCGACAAGTGAATGATTTCGAGGACAGTTGGACGTGCTTTTTCGCCAGACATCGATTGGGTTGGCAGGCGAAACTGGTCCGAAAAAATGGCGGCGATTTGCCAAAGTTCCCGGAGTTGCTCCACGCCCTTCCTACAATACTAAAGGATCACTGGCCCAGGCCTTCCCTGGTTCACGGCGATCTGTGGTCGGGAAACGCCGCCTTCATTGGTGACGGCGAACCCGTGATATTTGACGTGGCGACCTACTACGGAGATCGGGAGGTGGATCTGGCTATGAGCGAGCTTTTTGGCGGGTTTCATCCCGCCTTCTACAAGGCCTATGAGGCCTGCATGCCGCTGAATCCGGGATATCCGCGCCGACGCACGCTCTATAACCTTTACCACATTCTCAATCATTACAACTTGTTTGGCGGCCACTACTTGAAGCAGGCCAACAACATGATCAACGAGCTGTTGAC
>JBNKOV010000309.1:0-6342 GCA_050294955.1 Holophagae bacterium | reverse complement strand
CATGCGATCAAGAGCGCTGTCATAATCCACATGATGATGTTCCATTTTTGGATTCGGCGGTTTTGGGCCTGGTTCTCCATCAATTCTGTGATCAACTCGCGTAAGTCTTGAGTTGCCTGGCGTATTTCTACTAAGCCTTCCTTTACTTTTCCTGCTGAATGATCCGCGGTTTTCTGGCCCACTTCCAGAATACCCCTTGTTTCGTCTGTTAGTTGCGTTATGGCTAGGATCAACGGCTCGATTTTGGATGCGATCCCGTGGGCGATCTCGTCCGCGCTCTCGATCTCCATTTGCCTCAATTTGTCCAAGCCTTTTGTCAGGTCTTGTATCCTTTGCTCTGTCTGTTGCTTGGCGAAGCGTCTCCAAGTCTCTGCCTTGTTCATAATTCACCGCCCTGGTTAGCCTGGACCATGCAAACGCTTTCCCCAACTTCGAACCCTTGGCCCTTAAGCCTTTGTATTCAAAGGTTAATCCTGAGACCTTACCCGTACTGGCAATGGTGGCATGGACGCCAACGCCATAAGATTCAAGTCGTTCAATAAATACGGACATGTCAGGTTTATCGTTCTTGGCCACTTGTAGTATGGTTTGAAGGCCCATCTTCTTGGATTCTCGCTTGTTACGAGTCATCATCGCCAGCTCATCCCGGCTTGGAGCCGGTTGACTGCGGGACTTCTTTCGGGTGCTTTTAACCCTGGAAAGATGATAAGTCTTTTCCAGCTCCCTAATAATCCTCTGCGATCGAATCTTTTCTCGCCAGTCGTTCACCACTTTTCCATCGCCGATCCTAATCCGGTTCGCTACAATGTGGAGGTGGTCCTTATCCGTGTCATGATGCCGTATAAAGACGGCTTGATTATCTACAAACCCCAATTCATATAAGTACTTCCGGGCTACTTCTTGCCATTGTTGATCGGTCAAGGTTTCATTGGGAGCCAATGAGAGGGAGGCATGAAACACCGGCTTTGATACACGCTCATTTATACGGCGGATCTCTCCAAATTCCACGCTTAGGGTTCTGGCGTCATCACCCATCATTCTTTCATGGCCAATAATCCGGCCTTTTCCTTTTTGAAGGTTGTAATTGAGAACGCCACGAAAGCCGGAGCCGTGCTTGCTAAAACCAATCATTAATCACAACCTCCCTTGAGGCGCTTTCGTAAGGCGGCGATGTGGCCATACATCCGGCGTAACTCGGTTCTTAAAACCTGAGCATCAAGGTTGCCGCGTCCCGTAATGCGGGCCTCATTGAGGTGGTGGGCGAGTTGATTGATGTTGGAGGCAGTGCGGGCAAGCTCGGTCCAGGCTTTGCGATTGATGGCAGGCGTAGGGGGTTTGATGGAGAGACCAAGGCCGGCTTTTCGAAGATACGCTGAAACAGAGATCCCGGCAGTTTGAGCGCGCCTCTTAATTTCGGAGTGGTCTTCCGGGTTAAGCCGAACAAAAGCCACTTTTGTTTTGTGTGAAGCCATGGGCAAACCACCTAAAATTTCTCCCCGACACGTTGAAAACGTGTCGGGCAAGCAGATGACGACCGAAGGGAGAGCGCTAGCGGTCATCCCAGCTTGCTCTTGGCCCCTAAAGGGATCATCGATGGTCATTTCTACGTCGTTAGTTGTTTGCTTGTTTGGACTTATGGAACAGCCAGGCAGTATGAGCAAGAGAGAGGATTAAAAATAGCGAAATGTTGCCGGTTTGTGGGCTTAGAACCGGGATCATAGGCTGCACACCAAACCCTTTCTCATCGAGTTCTGAAAACTGCAATCCTTATTCGCGCAACCGTGACATGTTTTTGCATCACACAATGAACCGCCTACGCATCGTGTGCGTATGACTCTAAAATGAAGGCGTTTACTCCAAATGGGTCTTTTTAAGAAAAAGGTGACGAAGCAACCAGCATATAGGATATAAAAAGTAACGACCCCCTTTTATTTAGCTCCTGGATTGGGTATGATTTGCGCCATTTCATGGCGTTTCGTCAAAAGACCCCTCATGAGTTTAAATCTATGCTCCAAAGTACCCATCCATGAATCTAATTAGTGAATGGGTCAACACTGGATTTTCATAAACGTTTAGGCAAAGCAAGGGAGGGAAGAAAATGAACCTTCATGTACGAGAATTGCTTTGGAAAATGGCTTTGAAAATCAGAGAGTGTGATACAGACAGCATCAACCACATCCTTGATGGCTTTAGCGAGAAAATAGAACTTGCAGTTCGAATCAAGGATGAATACCTCACTGAAAAGCAGGTAGCAGAACGATACCCTATTTTGGATGTAAAAAAGCTTCGGAACTTTAGACAACGAGGCGGAGGCCCACAGTTCTTCAAATTCGGGGACCACAGAAACAGCCGAGTTTTCTACAAAATTGCCGACATAGAACAATGGATTGTCGAAAAGGTTCGCAGATCAAGAGCTTTTCTGTAAAAAGGCCCGGCTTATCCGTAAAAAATGGCCTTGCATTTCGATTGTCGGAAATAGGCCGGACAGCCCGCTTTATACAATATAGATACTCTCGTAAGAGACTATTTTTATGACACTAAAGATGGCTTGCCTTTTCTATTCTCACTCCCAATAAGGATAAGTCAACCCTGCCCTTGAGCATGGCCGCTTCATCTACTTCGTGAACGTTCCCCCGTTTCACAAGGCATTTCGGGGTAGAGCCTTTGAGGCGATGTATCCAGATTGGCGACCTGAAGGCCCAGCGTTTTGAAGTTGGCGCAGTCCGTGTAGTCCAAATTGTTGTTTTCCAAATATAAAGCGGCGCCTGGGGGCCAGTTGACTTGAGTGAGCGGGTATAGATCGGTAAGGTAGTTATTGGCAAGATCACAAAGATCAAACTGGTTGCCGCTCATGTTCGGACAGGTGACCAACAGGTTGTTGCTGGCGAGTAGGATTGTGACCGAATTGGGCAGAACAGGCAGGTCTGAGATACGGTTCTGGTAGCAATTGAGTTGCTGGAGTTGGGTGAGCGATGCTAAAGCGGGCAGTTGGGTGATTTGGTTGGCGGGACAACTCAGGGAAATCAATCCAGTCATGGCCGAAAGGTCGGGCAGTTTAATTAACTGGTTATTGCCAACCCACAATAGCTGGAGATTGGGCGGCAAGGCAGGTAGGAATTTGAGTTGGTTATGGGCCGCAGCCAGCGTGTGGAGTTGGGTGAGATCACTGAGGTCAGGGAGTTGATTGAGCTGGTTGTATTGGCAAAAAAGTGAGGTCAAGTTGGTGAATCGGTGGATGCCTTGTAGATTATCAATGCCTAGATTGTCCAGGTTCAGGCTTGTGATGCTTGCTGCCTGCATGTCTGAAATGGGCGCCCCGGATGCTAGCCCCAGTTCGCCTTCAACGTGATTTCTGAAAGCTGGGTCGGGGACGTCGGCGTAGGTGAAACGCCTCACCAGGTTCTGCTGGGTTCCATCGCCAAATAAAACCGAAACCGCTACCCCGCTGGTGAAGTGTAGGGGATCGCTGAGGGGTTCGGTCTGGCTCAGGTCAATGCCTGGCGCGTCTACTCTGGCTACAATCCATTCACCGCCAGCTTGTGTCGTGGTATTTCCGGTGGTCTTGTATTCGTTCGCCAGAACCCGCGACCCATCGCTGTCTGTAAGGGCATGTGTGTAATTGCTGCCTAGGACATCGTAGGCGTAGGCTGCTGTGAGGGGAAAACCCAAGGGGCTTTTGACATAGACCTCCACAGCGCTCACATAGCCGGTTGTCTGGACCGCCACCTCAAATCCACCTCCCATAGCGGGCTGAACCGAAAAACTTTCCAAAGACCCGCCCATCTCCGAATCAAATTCGAAGGAGCCAAAACAGGGCAGCGCGCCAATAAGGTCTGTGCGGTTAACTAGTTGTGGAAAGGGGAAGGGCGAGCGGCGTAGGTCGAGATGACGATTTTCCGACGTTGTAAAAGACACGGTCCCATTGACGATGCTGACCAGATCCAAAATCGTGACCAACCCATCATCATCAATATCGGCCAGGGTGCAGATATCCACAATTTCCAAGGGCAGGGCCGGGCTGAAGTTGTTATTTTCTTGACCCTCAATAATCTGATTATCCCCATCTGCTTTGGCGAAAAGGTTATAGACGCCCAAAGGCACGGACTCATCGGCTTCAATAAGCATGGGCACATCGGTCTGTTCGTTGATGCCTAACGGTGGTGTAAACCCTTGAAAAGGCAAGATGTCAGAGGCGGGCGGGTTGGATGGGGCGGTAGAGAGAAAATATCTCACGTTTGATGCATCCGCTGGCCAGCCAAAGCCAGTGGTTCCAAAATTTGTCACGCTGGTAAGCAAGGACGCGCCATCACCTCCCGCCAGAATCTGGTTTGGGTGAGGCCCCAGTGTCGATACAATTCTCAAATCCGAGTAGCGGACGGTTACTGCGAAAGAAGCTTTGCAGTTATTGTTTTCGTTGTTTTCTATTACCGCGTTTGTCGCATCGGCTTTTACAATGCCAAAGATTCGGTCATCCCCCGAGCGCGAATGAAGAAGGAAGGTCCCCGAAACGCCTCCCCCTGCCGGAATACTTTGGATAAAAGCGCTGTCTTCCAGTATCAGGGGGCCAGAACAGCTTGAGCTTTGACCAGAATAGGCGTTAATCCAAAAATTGAAGGCGGTTTGATTGCCGATATTGAGCACCAAAAAATCGACTTCCACAGCCCCGCCTGCAAAAGGAGGCGGGATGTCGGCGCTTCTCGCCTGCACGGCTTGAACCCAAAGGTCTGGATTGGCGAGAACCTGAAAAGAACTCAAGGTCAGGATCATCATAACAGGAAATTTTATTGTCACGCACTGCCTCCATTAAATGTCTGACTTTTGATACCTTCTTGGCTTTTCCTTATAAGCCAGGCCACAGAAAATTAGAAGTGCTATGAGAGAAAACAGACCAATTGTTGAAAGTGTTGGGACCGTTTGGGTGGTCTCAATGCCAGCTTCATCGCAGTAGGATCTTATGGTGAAGGACTGATCCTTCCTAACCAAATGCTGGTATTCCAGAAATCCATCCTGGTCGGTAACCAGAGGTCCAAAACAATCGTCATCAATCCCTAAATAAAAGGGTGTATCGGGATCTCCTCCAATGAACAACAATTCATCGCCAGGTTGTGGGAATGCTAGAAAATGAAGCGTGGTTGGGTCGCCTGTTATTTCTGGCGCCATAGACGTGCCCCAGCATACACTGCCCTCGGCGACAGGGGGTTGCTCAATGAGCGTCAAGCGGCCATCTTCAGCAATATGAAATGAATTTAAATTGGTATTGCCCCCAAAGGCAATTCGGTTTCCGGATGGGTTAAAAGCTGGATAAACCATTTGGACGCCATACACATCTAGAGGAGAGCCTGGCGCCAGTTGAAGGCTGCCGTCCGGCAGGATTTCCCACAGAGCCACTTTATAAGCCTGCCCACCACCACCTGCCAACCAGCGCCCTTGTATCGTAGGCCAATAGGCATCTAAGGGGATTTCAATAGGAAAACCAGGAAGGGCCGTGAGTTCGGTCCCTTCAATTCGAAAGCCAAAAAAACGGTTGCCTCTCACATCAGTGGCATAGAGGTAACGCCCATCTGGTGTTATCACAACTCCGCGTCCGGGAAAGCCAGCCAGATGGGAGGCTTGTTGGGCGTCTGACAACATGCCCGTGGAGTCTACTTTCATTGAGAGTAACCCTTCGGAGTTAAAGGTGTTGAGGAATGCGGTGTCGCCAACAGGTGTAAACGCAAGGCCCTGTGGACTTACTCTAAAATGCTCCAATCGATAGGGGCTTTCAGGGAACTCGGTTAGGCTGCCATCGTCGTTAATGTGGTAAATACTGAGATGGGTGGAACAGGCGTTACTGGTGTACAGAACAGGCAAAAGGGGGTGTTTCTCCACCCATACCACACAATGTTCAGGAATAAGTGGGTTGGGCTGTAAATTCATGGGGAAGCCGGGCAAGGTTTCCAGGTGGCCATCGGGCATACGTCGGTAGCCATATAGCTGATCTGGTCCCTGGCGTGACGCATACAAAAATGGACCGGGATCAGATATCGCCACAGTCCGAACCCAAGTCAACAACTGGTCGTCTTCGCTTGGCTGAAAATGGTAGGGGCTTTGGGGCAGCTCTCGATACCTCTGGCTATTGATGCTCAAGGCCCTCACGTGTCGCAGAATAACATGATCGCAATTGACGTACACATAGTCAGTCTGGGCCAATAGCGGCGCAAAGAAAAAGAAAAGACCAAAAAATTTAGATGATGTTTTTCATGACGAACATGATAAAGCATTCAATGATATTGATTGTTTGTCTTGCGCTAATTGCTGTAAAACCACAAGTCCTATTTTCAGAGACGTTGATATTGCTAGAAT
>JBNKOV010000308.1:0-6368 GCA_050294955.1 Holophagae bacterium | reverse complement strand
GAAATCCAAGCCTGAGAAGTACGCCGCCTGGGTTGAAAAGTGATTATTGATTTTGGATTGTTCTTGGACTGGTGGTCAATTTGACGATCCGTAACATTTTTTTTGGAAGAAAATTGCTATCCTTGATTGGGGTTTTGTATTAAGCTAAGTCCTTATGGCAGCGACCCTAACCGGGGCTCGCACCTTTTGAATCTTCACAGAGTTTCCCATTCCGCTATATCGAGCACACATTTTTCTTCCGGAATGAGACGCAGCGCGGTTGTCGAATTTTCAAAAAGTTTGGATTGAGGTATTCAATTTTCTGGCTAAATCACCTAAAATGAATAACAGGTTCTGTTTCGTAACTCTCAATCGCACAGCACTTTTAAATAGGATTCGACCATGAAGCACTTTCTTACATTCCTGTTTGCATTCGTCACATGGCTCATCCTGTCAGGAAATTTCGACGCATTTCACATTTCTGCAGGGGTTTTCTGCTCGGTTTTGGTGACGGCGCTCACCAGTCATTTTTTCTGGGGAGAGGAAGAGGGACCGCTGAAGTTAACGGTGGGAAAGTCAATCAGAGCAGTGGGTTATTTCTTCTGGTTGGTTTGGGAAGTGGTGAAGGCCAATGTCCATGTTTTTATTCTGGCATTTTCCCCCCGTCCGAAAGATAAGATGGAGCCGCAAATCTTCACATTTAAGTGTGGACTGAAGTCGGACTTTGCAAAATTTGTTTTGGGAAATTCGATTACGCTAACCCCCGGAACGGTTACCCTGGCCATAAACGGCGATGAATTTGTCATTCACGCCATAAGCGATCATGTAGCGGCGGATTTGCGAGACAATTCGCCGAGCGAAATGGAACAAAGAGTGGCAAAGGTGTTTGATTAATGATAGATAATTTCTTCATCGCCTGTGGCGTCATCATTCTGCTGGCCATGTTTCCCGTATTGTACAGGGCGGCCATGGGTCCCCTGGTGATTGACCGTATTCTTTCGGTTAATATTGTGGGCACCAAAACCATGTTGTTCCTGGTGATTACGGGCACCATATTCCATCGGGTGGACATGTTTGTGGACCTTGCCATTACCTATGCGCTGCTAAACTTCATCGGGTCTCTGGCCGCCGCCAAGTACTTTAGGAGGCGGCGATCCATAGACGACACGACCCTTCCTTCAGACATTCCTTCAAATCACTCCTAACACAGATAGAGGTTGGTTCCATTGACGGCACTTGACATTATCACCATCATTTTATTATCGCTGGGAATTATCGTGTTTCTGGGCGCTGTAGTGGGGTTCATCCGGTTTCCCGATCCCTACACCAGAATTCACGCGGCAGGCAAGGGCGACACATTGTCTTCATTGCTCATTCTCCTGGGTTTGGCCATCTACAACCTGCACGATTTTTCGAAGGGCAACCTGATTACCAGCATGAAGATCATGCTTATTTTGATTTTTGTTTTTGTGACGGCGCCAACCACCACGCACGCCATCATGGACGCCGCCTACCGATATGGCCTGAAACCCTGGGTGAAGGATAAGAAGGAGGACGCCCCATGATCTGGCAATTTGACCTGCTCATTCTCATCCTGTTGGTGATCACCGCTTTGATTTCCCTGAAAGTGCGCGATCTGTTAAGCGCGGCCATGATTTTTGGAGTGTATAGTTTCCTCATGTGCTTGTTATGGGCTGAGATGGAAGCCGTGGACGTGGCATTCACCGAGGCGGCTGTTGGCGCAGGGTTGAGCACCGTCTTTATGGTTGCCACCATTTTGAGAACCACGAGGAGGACAAGCGATTGAGATATATTGGCTTACTCTCGGTATTTGTAACCGGCGGTCTCCTTATGTACGCGGTTCTGGATTTTCCGGACTGGGGCGACCCACATTCTCCCGCCAGTTCACACCTCTCAGATCATTACATAACCAAAGCGATGGAAGAGACCGAGGTCCCCAACCTGGTGACCGCGGTGTTGGCCGATTATCGCGGGTTCGACACCATGCTGGAAACGGCCGTTGTTTTTGTGGGCGGCATCGCCATTCTGGGCATTCTGTCCAAGAGACGGCGAAAAAGACCGCTTAAAAAACGGTTAAGTCTCTCAAAAGCAACCCTGGGCGATACGGAACCCGATCTCATTATCAGGACAACCACAAGGCTTCTGTTGCCCGCCATTCAATTATTTGCCCTGTACGTGATCGCTCATGGACACCACAGTCCTGGCGGCGGTTTTCAGGGCGGGGTGATTTTTGCCGCCAGTCTTATTCTGGTGGCCTTGTGCTTCAGTTTGAAAAACGCCATGCTAAAAGCGAGCGAGAGACTGTTGTTGGCCATGGCCAATGTAGGGATCTACATCTACGCTGGGGTTGGACTGCTATGCCTGTTCAGTCTGGGTAATTTTCTCGATTACAGCTACTTGGACTGGCTCTTTCCGGGCGATGCAGTGAGAGCCCGATACCACAGCATGCTGGTGGTGGAAATAGGCGTGGCTTTCACGGTATGTTCCATTCTTTTCCTGATTTACGCGGCTCTGTCTTCCAAGGGCACCATGAAGCGGGGGTTGTGAGATGGCTGAAATAATGGAAGTTATCATGAGCCGGTTGAATTACTGGATTTATATCGTCCTCATGATGATCGGCCTGTACGCCATGATTTCCAAAAACAACCTCATGAAGAAGCTCATTGGCATGTCTATTTTCCAAACCGCCATCATGCTGTTCTACGTTAGCATTGGCGTTAAGAAAAACGCCTCTATCCCCATCATTGATCATCACGGACATGATGGCGGGGGTCACGGAGCGGAAGCGGCGGCCAATGCGGCAGGTCACGCCGTGGCCGACGCCGCTCATGGCGCTACGGATTTAATTCAGGCAGTGGATTACGCCAATCCCCTGCCCCACGTGCTCATGCTCACCGCCATTGTTGTTGGCGTGGCGACTCTGGGCGTGGCCATGGCTGTTGTGATCAAGATCAATAAACGGTACGGAACCATTGAAGAAAGTGAAATCCTTAAGCAGGTCAAACTCTAAATGAGCCAACAATATCCCATACTCATCCTTCTATCGCCCTTTCTGTTTGCCTTTGCGGTAAGCCTGGCGGGTCTTGTCAGGCCCAAGTTGTGTTATCCCTTAACGCTGATTGCTCTGGGTTTGTCGTTTATGAGCGCTTTGGGCATGTTGTTGCGGGTATTCAACGAAGGGGTGGTGCATTACCATCTGGCGGGCTGGCCGCCCCCCATTGGCATTGAATATGTTATCGACCCGTTAAACGCTTGCGTTTTAACCATGATTTCACTGGTTGGCCTGATCACCGGCTATTATTCGAAACGGTTCGTGCCTCACGAAACGCCGGGAAAAGAACATTATTTCTACACCCTTTTCCTGCTGTTGTTGGTTGGCCTTTTGGGGATGACCATTACCGGTGACGCTTTTAACCTCTATGTTTTTCTGGAGATATCGTCTCTGGCTTCTTATGCGCTGATTGCCATGGGGCCAAGGCGCGCGGCATTTTCCTGTTTCAATTACATCATTATGGGCACCATTGGGGCGTCGTTTTACCTGCTGGGCGTGGGTTACCTGTACATTAAGACCGGGTCGCTGAATATGGCGGATATCAGCCGCATCCTCAGCGAACAGAACTTGTATCAGGCAAAAACGGTGGAAATTGGCTTCATCTTCATCATGATCGGGGTTTGGGTGAAAATGGCCTTCTTCCCCCTTCATCGCTGGTTGCCAGACGCCTATTCCTACGCGCCCGCTTCCGCAGGAGCGGTCATTGCGCCTTTAATGACCAAGGTCTCCGTGTACATCATGATCCGTTTTATGTACTCGGTATTCGATTACGGTTTTGTTTTCAGTTCGCCAGCGAGAATCAACCTCATTGTCTGGCTTTCGGTGACGGCCATTGTGATAGGTTCCTTTTACGCGCTTGCACGGGTCAAGCTGCGTAAAATTCTATCCTTTCTCATTATAGCCGAGGTTGGCTACATGGTGGGCGGCGCTTGGATGGCCAATAAAACGGCTTTACAGGGCGCGATCTTCCATATTCTTGCGGACGGCCTCATGACATTATGCCTGTTCCTGTTTGCTGGCGTTCTGATTTACAAGAACAAGAACGCAAGCATTAAAGGACTTGGCGGCATGTATGTGCGCATGCCCTTGACCATGGCGGCGTTCACAGTTGCGGCATTTTCCATGATCGGCATTCCACCCACTGCTGGCTTCTTCAGCAAGTTCTACCTCATATCCGGCGCCATAGAAGCGGGTCAATGGGGATTTGTAGGCGCCTTGCTTTTCTCCAGCCTGGTGAATGCAGCCTTGTTCTTTAAGATCATTGAGCGCGTGCATTTTGAGAAACCCAAGGGAATAACCGCAACACACGGCGACAGCCACCACCACATTAAACGGGACGAGCCGCCTCTGAGCATGTTGGTCCCCTTGTTGACTTCCGCCGTGTTGATTATTCTGCTCGGCGTTTTCTCCGGCCATGTCATGGCCTTTATCTCCCGGTATGTAACCGGAACGGGGTGAACCTACAAGTGACACAATCCGCAACGATTATCCAATCCAACCTACCCTTGTTTGCATTGCTGGCGTCCGCCCTTGCAATCATTCCCATTGTACTGTTCTCCGGCAGGCCCAATCTGCGCGAGGGAACCACGCTTCTTGCAGGTTTTGTGAAACTTGGTTTTGTACTCGCCATGCTGCCAGACGTTATGGCGGGAAAGGTTTTGGAATTCACCCTCTTTAACGGCCTGCCCGGTGTGCCCATTCAATTCAGGGTGGACGGCCTGGGCATGATCTTCGCACTAGTTGCAGCTTCGCTTTGGATTGTAACCTCTATTTATTCCATGGGTTATATGCGCCCGCTCAAAGAGCATTCCCAAACTCGCTACTTTAGCTTTTTCTCCATCTCCCTTACAGCGACCCTGGGCGTAGCCTTTGCCGGAAACCTGTTAACCCTATACTTGTTCTATGAGATGCTCTCTCTTGCCACCTATCCCCTGGTCACCCACCACCAGGACGCGGAGGCTCGCGGCGGCGGACGCAAATATCTGGTTTACCTGTTGGGCACCTCGGTAGGATTTGCATTGCCCGCCATGATCTACTGCTACACCCGAGTAGACACCATGAACTTCATAGACGGCGGGTTCATGGCTGGGTACACCCATGGCACGGAAACGGCTGTATTGTTGCTGTTATTCGTGTTTGGCTTTTCCAAGGCTGGCATAATGCCATTTCACTCATGGCTGCCAGGAGCAATGGTGGCGCCCACCCCGGTGAGCAGTTTGCTGCATGCGGTGGCTGTTGTGAAGGTGGGTGTCTTTTGCATTCTTCGCGTGGTGACCGGCATCTTTGGAATTGAGCTGCTGAAGGCCGAGAATCTTGGGGTGACGATCAGTTGGATCGCAAGTTTCACCGTCATCACATCTTCTTTAATTGCACTTAGTCAGGACAATTTAAAGAGACGACTGGCCTTTAGCACCATAGGCCAATTGTCCTATATCGTTTTGGGCGCTTCCATCCTCTCAACCAATGCGGTGAACGGCAGCATGGTTCACATCGCCATGCACGCTTTTGGAAAAATTACCCTGTTCTTCTGCGCAGGCGCCATATATGTAGCCACCGGGAAGAAGTATATCAGCCAAATGGTGGGCATCGGCTACCGCATGCCCATCACCATGATCTGCTTTCTAATTGGCTCCATGAGCGTTATTGGGCTACCTCCAACGGGAGGCTTTATCAGTAAATGGCGCCTGTTGTTGGGCGCTGCGGACAGCGGCCAAATTGCCATAATGGTGGTCTATCTGGTCAGCTCCCTGCTGAATGCGGCTTACTTCCTGCCCATTGTCTACCAGGCATTTTTCTGTAAACCCGAAGACGCCCAATTTGAGAAGAAATTCAATGAGGCGCCCGTCCTTGCGGTGGTTCCCCTTATGATTACCGCTGCTGGCTCCATCCTTCTCTTCTTCTTCAGCGACTTCTTATTTCAACTGGCAAGTCTTATAACGGGGTAGATTCATGAAAAAAGAATTTGATTGGTTCGACCATCCAAAAAACCGAAAACTGTTGTGGATCCTACTCTGGTCCTTATGCGGTCTTTCCGTTGTCGCTGAATTCTTCATTCATCGCCATGGCCATTTCGAACCCGTCGATTCCTGGATGCCCTTTTATGCGGTTCTGGGCTTTGTGGCCTGCGCCCTGTCTATATTGATCGCCAAAGTTCTGGGTTTCGTACTCAAGAAAAAAGAGGACTACTACGACCATGATGCATGATATTCCCCTTGCGGCCATTCTTATCGCCAGCGCCCTGCTGGTTCCTCTGCTCAAGGGGAACCTGAAATCGTGGTTCGTTATTTTGTTGCCCGCATTTGGGTTTTACTGGGTT
>JBNKOV010000307.1:0-6379 GCA_050294955.1 Holophagae bacterium | reverse complement strand
AAACCTGGTTGCCAGAAATAGAGGTCGCCTCCAGAGGATCATGAGAAAAGGAGTCAAAGGTCTCAGATCCTGCTTTCAAGCGGAAAAGCCCTTTATCCAAGCTGCCAAACCAGAGATCCCCATCCCTGGTTTCCAGAATAGCGCCAAACCAGTTGCTCTGAAGACCGTGAGTAGCCGCGCCTTCATTGTCCAAATACTCAAAACCCGCCTTGCCTTCTATCTTCCGGGCAAGGCCGCCGCCAAAAGTAGCAAACCACACAACCCCATGACTATCCTGTAAGATGGCCGAGATAACCTCCGCGCCGATGCTTGTAGGATCTGATGGATCGTGAATATAGGCCTCCACTTCATCGGGATTGTCAAATCGCAAACGCGTTACGCCCCCATGATCGGTGCTGATCCAGAAATACCCATCCCTGTCGCCAAAAACAGCGTTAACGCTGCTCAAATCCGTCTGGTTATCTGGGGCCACGCCATAATACTCGAATCGTGCTCCGGCCGGATTCACTTTTTTAATGCCGCCCCCTGAAACGCCTACCCACATAATGCCCGTAAGGTCTTCATAAAGGGTGTTTACGGTGTTGGATGCCGCATCCCTGGTAGCGCCTTTCAGGGGATAATGGCGGAACTGACCTTCTGCGCTTACCCACTTGCTCAGGCCGCTGTCCAAGGTGGCGATCCAAATATCATTTTTAGAGTCTTTTAGAAGATCCGTCGTGCTGTTGCTGGCAAGGTTTCGAGACTTGTCTCCAGCTTTGGAAAATCGGGTCCATTTGCCTGTTTTGGGATCGAATCGGTTCACACCCGCAAATACGGTGCCCACCCACAGATCGCCATTCCGGTCCAATGCGAGAGAGGTAATCTGATTATCGCTTAAGCTGTTGTCATCTTCAGGGTTGTGCAGGTATGCCGTAAAGGCGCCTGTGTCTCTATGGAACAAATGCAGGCCTTCATGGGTTCCAATCCATAAATTGCCTGAGGCGTCCTCGCAAATATCGGAAATAGAGCCCGATTTCAGCCCATTTTCACTGCTGTCATCCATGGTGTAGCTAGTAAAAACACCTTTGTCTTTGGGATCCATGGCGTTTAATCCAGCGCTGGTCCCCACCCAGATGAGACCCTTGCTGTCTTCAAAAATCACTCGAATCCGATCGGCGCTCAAACTATTGGGCTGACTGGGGTCGTGGCTAAACCGCTCAAATCTCTGTTCGTCTTCATGGAACAAATTGAGGCCGTTTAAAGTGCCAACCCAGAGATGGCCCTGACTGTCAGCCAAAATGGCGTTCACATAGGAGCCCGTAATGCTTTTGGGGTCCAGAGGGCTGTGCTGAAACACCTTAATACTATATCCGTCATAACGATTCAGACCGTCTTCCGTGCCAAACCACATAAAACCCTTTTGATCTCTGGTTATACAATTCACAGAACTTTGAGAGAGGCCGTCTTCAACGGTGAGGCTCTCAAAACGCAGCCTCGCATCCTGCCCGAAAAGGGACAGACCACCCAGAGCAAAAAAAGTCAGGAGTAGTGGTTTGAAATGGCGTAGAAGGCTACAATTGTACGGATATAGGGGCATGTATTGCTCCTGAGAAATCCTGGGTCTCATGCATTTCTGATTTACTTTAACACATGAAAACAGGTTCTACCAGCTCTTGGGTGGAATGGAACCCGACACCGGTTGCCTTTATGAAAAAAGCGGAGACCCGATGGCGGGAATTCGATCATGGTCACATCTCCAAATTCAGGCCAGATCCGATGCCTGATATTCATTCAACTTATTTCGAAGCGTTCTGAGGGAAATCCCCAACATGCGCGCTGCATGGGTTTTGTTGCCCCCGGTCTCTTCTAGGGTAAGCTCGATCAGTTTGCGCTCCATCTCCTGTACAGAAGTACCAGCGCGCAGGCTGATGGTTTTTCCGTCTCCTTCAGGTTCCTGCACTGTGTTCCCACTTGTAGGCTGAGCAATTTGCGGCGGCTCCTGGTCGTGGAGCTGAAATAAGTCGCTAATCTCCAAGGTGTCTGAAGCTCGAAGAATAAGCGCTCTTTGAATGATATTCTCCAGTTCGCGCACATTGCCGTTCCAGGTGTATTTCTTAAGGATGTTGAGAGCCGAAGATGAGATGCCAACCTGGTTTGACTCATCGTATTTTTCAATGAAATGCTCGCAGAGCACCCCAATATCCTCTCGTCTTTCATTTAACGGTGGGATTTCAAAGGGAATGACATTCAGGCGATAGTAGAGATCTTCCCTGAAGGTTCCATCGGCAATACATTTTTTGAGATCGCAGTTGGTCATGGCAATCACGCGTACATCAATTTTAATGGGACTCTTCCCACCAATTCGGTCCACTTCCTGTTCTTGAAGAACTCGGAGCAGTTTTGATTGGAGCCCCATTGGCATTTCGCCAATTTCATCGAGTAGAATAGTGCCCCCGTTGGCCATTTCAAACTTGCCCGCTTTCGAGGCAAGCGCGCCGGTGAAACTGCCTTTTTCGTAGCCAAATAGCTCGCTTTCCAGCAGGTTTTCCGGCAGCGCTGCACAGTTGATGGCCACAACAGGTTTATCGGCCCTTGAACTATGAGAACAAATGTATCGAGCCAATAATTCCTTACCGGTGCCACTTTCGGCCTGAATAAGCACAGTAGCGTTGCTCTTTGCCGTTCGTTTCGCCATTTCCAGCAATTTGAGTAATTTCTCCGACCGGGTCACAATTTTGTGGTCTTTTCCACTGGTCGGCTTCAATACCTTGTCGGGCACATTCTTAACCAGAGCATTGTAGACAATTTGCTCAAGGTCACTGGTGCTGAATGGCTTTTGTAAAAAGTCATAGGCGCCCGCCTTCATGGCTTCCACTGCGGTAGACACCGCGCCATAGGCCGTGACCAGGATCACCTCGGTAGCTGGACACTGTTCCTTGACAGCCGCCAACAATTCAATCCCAGTCAGGCCAGGCATGCGCAAATCCGTAATAAGCGCTTGATAGACGTGTTTGGAAGCCAGGGCCAGGCCCGCCTCGCCGCCTTCCGCCTGATCTACCTGATACTTTTTGCGTTTCAGCGTCTCCACCATGGCAAGTCTCATCCCCGGGTCATCGTCAACGACCAGGATTCGATGCGCTTCTGGTTTGAAATTCATGAAACCCTCCGGAATAACCAATACCTTACAATTTTAAAATGCTTCATGACGCCCCCGGCAGGGAAAGGATGACTGTAGTCCCCTTTCCCGGTTTGGATCTTACATCAATAGCGCCGCGATGTTTCTCAATAATCTGGTTCACCACCGAAAGTCCCAGTCCGGTGCCGCCCTGGAACGTAGTGAAAAACGGGTCGAAAATTTTGTGCAACTTGCTTTCCGGTATGCCGCAACCGTTGTCTTTGATGATTATTTCCACATAGTCTTCATGGGATTTCACGGAAATGGCAAGGCGTCCACTTTCTTCCATGGCTTTAATGGCGTTGTTGCAGAGATTGAGGATCACCTGTTTTAGAAGATGCTCGTCGCCCAGGATTTCAAGGGCTTGAGATGGGGGTTTGAAATCGAGAATGATGTTCTTTCGTTTCATTTCCATCTCAAACAAGGGAAGGCTCTGCTCTAAAATGTTGGCCACAGACAGGGGTAAACGTTTGGGCGTGACATTGGCGGAAAAGGCCAGCATGTTGGAGACAATGTTCTCCAGGATTTGTACGCCATGAGAAATCTGCCCCGCCAATTTGCTCTGATCTGGCCTGTCGTCGAGGTCTTTCTCCAACAAGCTGGAAAAAAGCTTGATGCTTCCAAGGGGATTGCGAATTTCGTGGGCCAGCTCCGCCGCCATCTCACCCATGGCGGCCAGACGAACGTTTCTTTTGGACTGGCTCAATAGGCGGTTGATAAGGGTTTTGTCGTTAATCAGCAACAGGACCGATAGAATGCCGCCCCCTTCGGGCCGCACCAGCGAAAAAGACAACTCCAGGTCTATCTGGTTTCCGTCTCTCGTTAGAGTTACCTCTTTCTTGGGACCCCGAGGCATGGTGCTTTCGATGCAGTTGTATATAAATTCCTCAATGGGTTCGGGCAAACCCAGCTCCGTATAGTGAGCCTCTACTTTTTCAATGTCCAGAAGTTTAATGGCGCAGGGGTTGATATCCAAGACGACGCCTTCCAGATTGATAACCATGATCCCACTTGTTAACGCGCCCAATATGCCCCTGAGATGCAGACTGATGCTTTCCTGTTCAACGAGAGAATGGTGGAGCTTTTCGTTGGTTTCCTTTAACTCACAATCCAACTGTTGCGTGTGAATTTTAAGCTCGTTATAGGCGTTCTCCAATTGGAGTGAGGCTTCACTGAAGGTGTTGAACGCCTCTAAAAGCAACGCATTATCTACTGGCAGTTCAGAATTCTCCAAGTTGGAGCTCCTTTTCCGTTTCTTCCAGATTTCGCTTCGAAGCGATTGCTGAAAGACGGCGCGAGGCGTATGCCTGCCATGGTGATGAATTGGGATCTCCTGAATAGGCTATTTGTCCGTAGATGCGCAGGCTCGGTTTTCGTTCCCCTTTCAATTCGTGCAATCTTGCAATTTGGAGAAAGGACCAGTCCCGATCCGGGTCATCAAAGGTTTCGTCCGCCAGTATGCCGCGATAGCGCCTTTCCGCCTCATAATAGTTGCCCAGGGAGAACAATCGGTCGGCCTGATAGAGTTCTGCGTCTTTCCAAAAACCTATCAACTGGTCCTTCACAGGAGCCCAAGCTTTGGCTTTTTTATAAAGATCGTCGGCAAGAGCGTAGTGGTCGGCCGCCTGCTTGAAAAGCGTCCGTTTTTCGTCGCTGCTCAAACCTTCTCCGGATGTTCGCTCCAATGCTCCAAGCGCGACCTGTTGAGCCACCAGAGCGATGCGTCGCAGCCGCCTTGCATCATAGGTTGTTTTTATTTCAAGTGGATATTTACCAGCTTTTTCCAAAAACTCAGGGCCTGGCGAATTTCGGCTTTCGTAAAGGGTGAGAAGATAGAGATAGCGATCTCGAAATCGGTCACTGGTCCCGTAGAGCTGGTTGTAGGAGTTCAACCGCTCCTTAAGGACGCCGTCATCCCTCATGTAGTTGTACAGTTCCAGGGAGTCGATAAACGGCGCTTCGAAAGCCAGGTCAAAACCGGAAATGGACGCTTTGTAACTCCACATGTTGTCGTAAACCTTTATGGCCGAAGATGGTAGGTTCAACGCGAGATAGGCCCGAGCAATGGTATGAGGGTATTTGGTTTGGGTAGTAAACGCCAAAAACTGCCGGTGGTCCTGATAGACCCGATCCAGATCCCAGTAAAGCCCACGTGCAAATTTGCGATCGATTGTGGTGAACAGCAGCTTTTCATAGAAGTTCCGATACAACCCCACAAACGGACCGCGGTCGTAATCGTCAAGCAAATTGCGCATGATCAACAGAGCTTGTTCCAAGTTGCCGAATTGAGATTCCATTAGCGCCAGCTTATAGCTGTACTCCGCTCGAACGGAGGGTTGTATCTGAGAAAACCGGATAAGCTCAATAAGATCTCGATAAACCAGAGGCGTTTCAACCGACTCTTCACCCAGAAGATCGTTTTGCGATGAGTAAGTGAAGCGGGAGGCTTTGAATTCATAAATATTTCCAGCTTCCAACATTTGAACAAGCCCGAGAGCCGCTCTCGCTTCCGCCCTTGTCCCCTGATGCTGATCCATGACCGTAACATATAGAAAACTGGCGCCAGACCAATCTTCCAGGCGGCGGTGGAGATCGGCAAGCCGAAGCAGGGAATCCGCCCCCGATTCTTTTTGGGGCCATAGGCTATGGGAGAGCAGATACAGCTCGGAAGCCCGGGCCAGGGCTCCGGCCTCCTCAAACCGGGTTGCGTAAACGTGCATGAGGTCGGGGACAATGCTGATCATCTCCTCGTGCCGAGAATAAGTGTCTTCTATGGAGGCGATATCCTCGTTAAACGGTTCTTGCTCGATAAAAATAATAGGTTCAACCCTGCTGAGAAGATTCGGGTCGGTGGAAAGGTTCCAAATTTCTCTTGCCCGCTCTAAAACGGTTTTATAATCATTGGCGCTCAACGAAAAATTGAACCGAGCATCCAATGCCTGATCTCGGTAAAAAGAGCCGGGATGTCGTTTCAGCAATTGACCCAGGTAGAAATCCGCCTCGACATCCAACTCCCGAGATTTGTACCGATCGCCCTCGTCAAAAGCGCGATCACTCTCAAGCAGGTAGATTTTGGATAATTGGTAATAACTGTGGTCGGGAAAAGGGATATCGTCGTCTTCGTAGATGCACCGAAGGTAAAGGCGCTTGGCTCGCCGCAAAGCCCCGAAAGTTTGAAGCCCGTAATAACTGTCTGCTGCAAGCAGCATGGCTTCGCCAATATTT
>JBNKOV010000306.1:0-6395 GCA_050294955.1 Holophagae bacterium | reverse complement strand
CGGGTCGAAGGAATTTACGCCGTTGGCGGTTGCTATCCAAAGTAACCCTTCCTGTGATTCACAGATGTCATATACCACATTGTTGCTGATAGAATTAGGGTCCTCTATGTCGTGGGTATAAATTTCAAATTGACCGGTTTCTGAATCAAAGCGATTGAGACCTCCTTGAGTTCCTATCCATAGATAGCCCTGACTGTCCTTTAGCAAATGTCTTATCCGGTTGTCGCTAATGCTGTTTTTATTGTCTGGCTCATTTCTGAAAACAGCGAATTGACCGGTTTCTCTATCGACTTTGTTTAGTCCATTGTCCAAAGTACCCAACCAGATAGTCGCACTTTTATCTTGAAAAATCGATAAGAAGTTATTACTGCTTAAACTGTAGGGATCTTTGGGATTGTTCCGGTACAATGCAAAGTTCTCTTTATCTGGATGGAATTTATACATCCCTCCAGCGCCGACCCATAGATTTCCCTCCCGATCTTCAAAAATGGGTTTAGTATAAGTCGTGCTAAGCGCCTCGGGATAATTGGGGTGGATATTCACAGAAACCAAACGATCCGTTTCGGGGGCGAGATAATGTAGGCCGCTGCTTGTTCCCACCCAGATTTTTCCCCGGCTATCTCCAAAGATGTAGGTGGTTTCATCAGACAATAATCCGTTGGGATCGTTTGGGTCAGTTCGCCAGGTCGTAAATTTTCCAGTTTCAGGATCAAACCGGTTCACGCCATTTTTAAACGTGCCAATCCAT
This sequence comes from Holophagae bacterium, assembly GCA_050294955.1. Taxonomy (GTDB): domain Bacteria; phylum Acidobacteriota; class Holophagae; order Acanthopleuribacterales; family Acanthopleuribacteraceae; genus JBNKOV01. The sequence goes on along the minus strand of JBNKOV010000306.1, from coordinate 5,647 downwards.
AAATTGCCTTCCTTATCCTGAAATAAATGGGAAATAGTATTGCCGCTGAGTGTATTGGTTTCGCCTTTTTCAAAGCGCCAATGGGTGAATTCTCCAGTATTCGGGTCAAGGCGATTTAGACCTGCGCCCCAGGTGCCAATCCAGAGCATGCCCTTTTGGTCGGATATTAAACAACTGGCCTCATTGCTGGATATACTATTTACTTTGGTTGGATCGTGGCGAAAAACCGTAAACCTTTCGGTATCCCGATCAAATTGGTTCACCCCTCCGTCAAAGGTGCTAACCCACAAAAATCCGTTTTTGTCCTCGCAAATACCAGTGATCTGATTGTCCGAAATGGACGTAGCGTTACTTGGGTTATGTTTAAAAGAACGAAAGGAGTATCCATTAAATTTATTCAGACCATCTTTGGTTCCGAACCACAAAAAACCGCTGGCGTCCTGATAAATAACCTTCACGTCGGGGTGTGACAACCCTTGTTCCATGGATATGCGTCTGAAGCGAATTTCCTTTTCCTGCGCCTCCAGATGTGGCAGAAGGAATAGCAGCGCAGAAAATACTGAGAGTTTTTTAAATATCAATTTACACCCTTGATTTATCACAGTAACGCTTCGTAGGTTTTCCGGGATTTCGCCCTAATGTCTCAAGCATAGCACAATCCAATACAGAAATAACAGTTCAACCAGGTGATATGATGTGATTTATATCCAGAATCCGACTTTTTTGCAAGATATCGGTTTTCATTGAGTACGTGGTGTTACGTCCAAGTGGCGTGCTGAGAAACAGGGTTTGTTTCGCCCCAAAAGAAATTGAGGTCATTTCAGGTTTCCTCAGAGGGATGCCAGCGTCAGGAAAATTCTCCAAGTATGTCATTCAGGACGGGCCACCTTCTCCAAAATCTCATCAAAGGTTTTATTTACCGCATTTTCCGAAGCTGGAGTTCCGGGGACCTGATGATGTTTTAAAATAACCCGATGGCCTAATACGTAGGGTGTTAGCTCTGCGATATCATCTGGAATAACATAATCACGATTGCGGATAAAGGCAAGGCTCTGGCAAGCTCGATATAAAGCCTGACCACCTCTCGGTGACACCCCAACTCTAACATTGGGGTGATTTCGCGAGGCGTTTACGATTCGGTACATATAGTCCAAAACTTCATCTGTGACATGGATAGCCCGTGTTTCAGCTTGAAGGTTTTCCAGAGTTTCAGGGCTGATTTTGGCAGTGTGCTCGAAATTCTTTTGGTATTTTCCTTTAATCACATTTTTCTCGTCTAATTCAGCGGGATAACCCAGATGAATTTTCATGAGAAAGCGGTCCAACTGGGACTCTGGGAGCGGGAAAGTCCCGTAGTTGTCCTTACTGTTTTGGGTGGCGATGACAAAAAATGGAGAAGGCAGCGTCATGGTCTTGCCATCATGACTTACTTGGGCATCGTGCATGGCTTCCAACAGTGCGCTTTGAGTTTTGGGGTTGGCTCGATTAATCTCATCGGCCAAAAGCACATTTGTAAAAATGGGTCCTTTTTGAAATTCGAATTGACCTCTAGATTGATGAAAAACAGTGACTCCGATCAGATCGCTGGGAAGCAGGTCGCTTGTGAACTGAATGCGCTTGAAATCTGCATTAATGCTGTTAGCCACACTTTTAGCCAGTGTGGTTTTCCCAACGCCAGGAACATCTTCAATGAGAATGTGGCCCTGGGATAAAAGACAGGTCAGAGCGTATTCAAGTTTTCTACGCTTACCTAAAAGAAATGTTTCCAGAGTTTTCAGCAGATTTTCAGTTTTTGGATTACGCATATGCCCCCCAACGCGAATTTGCTCTATTCTAAACTGAAATGCTGAAAATGGCCACCGATCACGGCCTTAAATATTTAAAACGGGTCTGAACCAGACAAGGTCCTTATGCAATTGAGTTGTGGTAGTGCGATCATTGGTCTCATAGACCGTAGATGAAAAATCTCCTGACTTATGAAGAGGTGAAACCTCTATGTGGAAATTGCCTGGATGCCTGTACATGGAGAAAGTCGTTCAGGCGCCGAGGCAAAAAAATGAGCCGTAGACTGAATCGCATGGTACGATGAGTTGCCCACGGCTCTTCCTGTGACTTGTTTTTCTTAAATGGTGATTTTGTCAAAACGGTATTTCATGCAGTTGAAGGTTTTAACTGAATTCACCGTTCCAAAGACCTTTTACCCATTTAGAGAATATCTCCATGTCCACCACGAATGCATTGAGATCTGTCTCTTTCCAAATTCCATATTCTTCACGAGAATTGTCATTGGTTTTGGCCCTGTATCGCAATTGATGCGCCGAAAAGGGGATTAGCTTGCAGACGGCTGTCAAAAGGAATAGGCCATCCTGCTTTAACAGGGTGTTTCCATCCCAATTTGGGTCTACAGGTTTGACCTTGCTCCTTAAATGATCTCGGTAGTAGGGAGCGAAAATACTCATGCGAACAATCCAGTGGGTCCACATTTTTCTCACGCCCATGATCTCCCAGGGAACCTGTCCCTTCTTCTTGAGATCATTTGCCTTGCGTTTAACTTTTACTGGATCTAATTGGAGAATTTCCAATATATCCTTCAGATAGAATATACTCTTGTGTGAGAGCAACTCTTCTGCTGACCAATCCGAGCTTACCTCGCTTAATGCCATTTCATCTTCTGCGAAAATGATTTCCACCATGATGCCTCTCCCTAATGGATTTACGGCTTAAGAGCCACCTCTTTAGCCTGATTTTCATCGACTGATGCAGTATATGATCTGTCAAAATCATATAATACCGTTTCTACTTGGATAGAAGTCGAATTCTGTCATCAGGATCATATCATAACATTTTATAATAACTGTTTTCAAGGAAAAATAGCTCTTTTTGGGGAAGATGTATTCCAGCTCTTCCCCCAATTAACCTGTCTGGCTATTATATCAAGCGTGTCGTGTTTTTCCTGAATTTACCGACTCCGGTGATTGCTTTCACCTTGATTATTTGCACTTATATATTTTAGCTTAAATGTGATTCAGGTCAATCTCGACGATTGAAGGTCCAGAAATCCTTCTTCTTTTTTCCATTTTGATGCAGTTTGGGCGTTCTCATAGCATTCTTTCGGTTAATCTGCGATCAACCAGAAATTCAGGCATTTAGATATCGAATGCACATAGAGTACCTAAGTGCCCAACGGGATTTATTAAGGGGGTTTTGGCCTGAACGATCGATTGGACCTGTTTTTCATTCCATTTAACTTGGAAGGATCCGTGCCATTCTGGTATGATAGGCCGTTCGCTGATTTCGTTTAGGGGAGTGGTCCTGGTGAGTTCTCGAAAGTTATTAGATCAATACGTTACCAATTCAGAAGGTCAGGTTTTCGCCATTAAAAATCTTCAAGGCATGATTGGCGCTGTCATGGCCCGCTATAGCCGAACTGAAGGCGGGTTGCGCGAGACTTTGCTGCGTGAATTTATTAAAGAGGATCAACTCAACCCCAAAAAAGCAGGGAAATTAATTGAGCGTGTCCTAATTGCTTATGGTGACGATTCCGTTGGGGAGCTTGAAGGCGCTCACCTTTCTTTCGAAAGCATTTCCATGCTGGCAACCAAAGTTATCGAACATCGACGTATCGGGGGCTCGCCCATAGAGCAATCCACCAGATATGTTCGGTACGACTTTAAAGACGAAACCACGGGCTACCATTATTACCTCCCTGAATCCATTGAGTGCAAGAAGGGCAGGGCATTTTTCCAAGATCGCATGGATCGTATTTTTGACCGCTACTCCGAGATGTGGAAACCGTTGGAGTCTTTCTTAAAAAAGCGGAAACCTCTGGAGGAAGCCGTTTACGATTTGGGCGACATGGGTTCCCGTTATGAAGAAATGGCGACGGCGAAACAACAGACAGCGTTTAAGCGAACTTGGAAAAACGATATTAAAACCAAAACCTGCGATATACTACGATCCTTTCTGCCGCTGGCAACTCGGGCTAATGTGGGATTATTTGGAAATGGGCGCTTTTTTCAACACCTTATTTCCAAGATGTTATCCTCATCGCTAAAGGAAGCCAATCAGCTTGGCAGCATGGCTTTTGACGAACTATCCAAAATAATTCCCCACTATGTCAAAAGGGCTGAGAAAATTCCCTACCTCATGGAGTGCAATGCTTCCATGGCAGCCATTGCAGAAAAGTATTTTTCTAACCTTGATCCCAGAAGTGATGATCAAATCCAACTTGTTGAGCCGGACCACCAATGGATTGCTGAGTTGGTGGGCGCTAAGCCAAATGCATCCTCCATAAAAGAGGCCATGTTGGCCGAAGCAGATTTGAATTTTTTGGCTGCTCTTGTATTTAGCCATGTACGAGGTTCGTTTCATCAGATCAGAGATCATCTCAAAACGCTGCCAGCGCAGGCGCACAAAGAAATAATGGACAGCTACTACGGTCAACGCAAGGCCCGTCGGAACAGGCCTGAACGGGGTATAGAATATGGTTATCCCTATACATTTGATCTGGTAACTGAATGGGCAGTTTACAAAGACCTGATGCGTCATAGAATGGGCACCATCCAAATACAGCCTATGGCGCCCGACCTGGGTTTTGAAATGCCTATAGAGTTGGAAGAGGCGGGTCTTTTGGACATTGCGCGGGAAACAGTTGAACTCGCAGGGGAGTTGTACTATTTTCTGGCGGAACATCACCCAGACGAGCGGGAATATGCCATGCTTCAGGGTCATCGTGTGCGCTGGAGTCTTGCAATGAATGACCGAGCCCTTATGCATTTGGTTGAATTGAGATCAGCGCCCCAGGGTCACATTAATTATCGTCGGGCCGCCCAGGAAATGCACCGTCTCGCAGGGACGCGGCATCCTCAACGCGCCGAACGAATGAGTTTTGTGAATTATGAAGAAAGTTATTGGTCTCGCAGCCAATCAGAAGCGAGGCAAAGGGTGAAAGAATCACAGTTAGAAGATTGATTGCCCATTGAAAACAGTCGCGATGAACGAATAGCTTCTTACTGGATTTAAAGGAATTCTCTATATTCTGACCCATAACATTCTTCCAATTCAAGCCTGTCATTGGCAGCATCATTTGTGTCTTGGAACATTTTGGGGTACACTTAGAGCGCGCGGAACATCAATTAGACCTGATTCAAGAGGGCGGTTGCGGCGCGTCATTATCCTTTGGAGAGTGATGCTCAGGCTGGAGTGAAAATGAGGCGTTCATTTACTTCAAGATCCTGCCGCAGTTCAATTTACTCTGATCATTATCAAGGAGCGTTGTGAATGCGGCTTTATTTATTTAAACCCATCATTGTGGCCATTTTAATTGCATTTCTGGCTGGGCCAGGCCTTGCAAAAGGCAAGAAAAAAGAAACAGTTGAAGATAAGTCCAAGATGAAGGCTGCAACCTTCTCTGGGCTAAAAATGAGAAGTATTGGTCCGGCGCTTATGTCCGGAAGAATTGCCGACATTGTGGTCCATCCTAAAGACCAGAGCATTTGGTATGTTGCTGTTGGCTCAGGCGGCGTATGGCGCACCGAAAACTCAGGCACTACCTGGAAGTCTATTTTTGACAAACAAGTATCCTATTCTATCGGCTGTATTACAATCGACCCCAAACGACCTGAAGTGATCTGGGTTGGTACAGGTG
>JBNKOV010000305.1:0-6400 GCA_050294955.1 Holophagae bacterium | reverse complement strand
CCATATTCGTTGTCATACCAAACGTAAACCACTGCGTGATTGCCGTGCGTCAATGTGGCTAAAGAGTCTACAATGGCCGCATGGGTGTTTCCAACCATGTCAGAGCTAACCACGTCCTCGTCGCGAGTATAGTCTATTTGAGCCATCAGCGGGCCTTCTAGCGCAGCATCGTGCAAAACCTTGTTGATCTCATTTCTGTCCGGCTCTTTGTCAAAGGTGAGGTTCAGGATGGCCAGGGAAATGTTGGGGGTGGGCACTCGAACCGCGTTGCCGCTAACTTTGCCATCTAATTCCGGCAAGGCTTTTGAAACAGCGGAGGCCGCGCCCGTTTCCGTGAGCACCATGTTCAACGGCGCGGAACGACCGCGTCGACTTTTCTTGTGGAAGTTGTCCAACAGATTCTGATCGTTGGTGTAGGAATGTACTGTTTCAACGTGGACATATTGAATGCCAAAGGCGTCATTTAGCACCTTCAGAGGAGGGACAATCGCGTTGGTGGTGCAAGATGCGGCTGAGAAGATACGTTCATCCTCTTCCCATTCTCGATGATTTACCCCATATACGATGTTTGGAATATCACCCTTTCCAGGAGCCGTGAGCAGCACTTTGTCCGCGCCTTTGGCTTCCAGATGAAGGCCCAGTTGCTTTCGGTCACGCCAAACGCCGGTATTGTCGATTATCAGGGCGTTGTGAATGCCATAAGCTTCATAATCCACTTCATTGGGCGCATTAGCCGAAATGAATTTGATGTAGGAGCCGTTTACAATAATGGCGTCTTCGCCCTCTTTGATCAAAAGGTTGCCTTTGAGGGGGCCATGGACCGAGTCTCTCAGCAGCAACTTGGCTCGCTTTTCAATATTCAGCTCGCCGCGACATACAACAGCTCTCAATTTCAGCGCATGTCCGCCGCCGCTTTGTTCGGTCAGGATGCGAGCCATGAGCCGTCCAATTCTGCCAAACCCGTAGAGCACAACATCTCGCGGCTCAAAAGCGCCAGCGCCTTCCTTAAGGTGAGCAGCCAATTCCTCTTCCAGAAAGGCATGTAGCCCCTGGGACTTATCTGAATCCATCCATTTCACAGTGAGGCGACCGATATCTATCCGAGAGGGGCGAATCGGCATGCCCGACAACGTCTCGATAATGGGCAAAGTATCTTCAATGCCAATTTCCCGTTCGGAGATCATACGAGCATAGAAATGGGTTTTCAGAATGTCTACGGGGCTCAGGTTGACCAGAACCCGTCTAAAAAGTAATAATTCTACCGAGCGATCCACCATCAGGCTGTAAATAGGGCCAATAGCCCTGATCGCAAGTTTCTCTTTGTGAATCCAATCCTTGATTTCGTTTTTGAAATCCTCTGACATGAGGCCTCCTTGCAACGCTTCAGCGTCGCGTTCATCTCAAACAAACGGGCATAGAGTATACCATTCCCGTTGATCATTTTCCACGGATCATTTAGCATCAGGTCAGCGCCCCGAGTCGGCGTTGGGAGAGAAAAGACCATGAGTAGCCGCTACCTCATGCCCGCCAACACCCATCGTGTGGAGGAGGACATCAAAAGAAGCCGATTCATCACGAGCTTGGGGCCTGCATCCACCGTTGAAGAGGCTCAAAGTTTTATCAACGGGATACGTGAGGAATTTCCTGATGCGACCCATAACTGCTGGGCCTTTCTGGTAGGTCCGCCAGGCAGTACTTCTCACGTAGGCATGAGCGACGACGGCGAGCCTCATGGAACAGCCGGGCGACCCATGTTAAATGTGTTAACCCATTGCGAGGTGGGCGATATTGTTGCAGTATCAACTCGCTACTATGGGGGGACCAAATTGGGAAAGGGTGGGCTGGTTCGAGCCTATGGGGGAGGTGTTCAGCTAGCTCTCGACACTCTTGAAACCATGGAGAAGGTGGCCAGAATTCGCATGTCGGCTCTCATTCCCTATAGTGATGTCAACTCTTTTCAGCGACTGGTTGAAGAGGTGGGGGCCGAAGTTGAAGAAGAGCGTTACGAGGCCGATGCCTGGTTCCTGGTCGGCGTGCCGGAAGAAGTGGCGGACCGGTTTAAAGCAGAGCTGGGTGATCTGACTCAAGGTGCTGGCATTGTTGAGGTCTTGGCTTGATTTGACCCAAAGTGGCGAGGGTTTTCGGTTTGAGAAACTCCGTCTTGTTAAAAAATATCAGGTCAATTGCGTTTTCTTTGTCAATTTATGGAATAATCAACCCCATGATTCTTGTTTCTTGAATTGGCACGGGAGGCTGCAATGCAGGAATTTTATGATGCTATTTTGCCTTTGAGCAATCGATTATATCGCTACGCATATCGTCTGGCCCATAATGAGCGGGATGCGGAAGACCTGGTGCAGGACACCCTGCTTCGGGCATACGCCAAGTTCGAGCAATACCAATCCGGGACCAGTCCTCTTGCGTGGCTCCTCGTTATCCTGCGCAGCATATTTATTAATAAATACCGTAAAAAGAAGCGAGAGGGCAATGTAATCAGCTTTGAGGATGTCTCTGCTGGAGAAGACCGCATTTCCTACCTTGATCTTCCGGAAAAGCCTGATGAGGTCCTGTTCCGCAACACGTTGGACGCCGAGCTTCGCGACGCGCTTCAGCAATTGCCGTCTCATTATCTGGAGGTTATTCTACTGGTGGATATGGAGGATTTCAGTTATCGGGAAGCTGGAGAGATTCTCAACATACCCGCAGGAACCATTATGAGCAGATTGCACCGCGCTAGAAAAATTCTCCAAAATCAGTTACAAGAGCTGGCTCAGAAAAAAGGGATTGTCAAATCCAGTAAGGTTAAACCAATCTTCAAAGCTAACAAGGCCAGCGGCCTGGGAGGAGCTAACCATGGAGCATAGTTATTGGGAAGAAAAACTTCAGGGTTACGTTGACAATGAATTAGGTCCTGCAGACCTGATCGCCATGGAATCCCATGTGGAGGATTGCCCTGAGTGCAGCGCCAACTTTAAATATTTCCAGAGCTTGAAAAAGCGGTTGAGAGCTCACGCAGACACCATTTGCATACCACAGGCAGTTGAAGACCGAATTCAGGAACAATTTTCTAGAAAGAATCATCCCCAGCGACGCAATCAATTTGTTACCTGGGGATTGGCCATGGCCGCCGCTCTAATGGTCGGCTTTCTTTTGCCCAAGCTCTGGAATACGCCCTATCGGTTTGTAGACGAGGTGGTTCTTGGGGAAATTGTATGTCACGATTGCGAGGTAGCTGATAGGGCCGGATTGAAGAGAGGCACGCTATGTGGGGATGGCCACCGCATGGGCCTTGTTACCGAAAAGGGAGCGCTTTACAGGATTGCCCAAGACAAAGACAGTTTGGCCTACAGTTTGGATAAAACACTGGTCGGTAAGCAGGTCCGTGTTTATGGGCAGACTCTGGAGCCCGCTCGAATGATTCGCATAAAGTCTCTGGAACAGGTCATTGTACAGCAGGCGGCTCTGAAATGACCTCTCAACACGAACCTTCGGAATCATGCTGCATTGGGGTTCACTATTGATCCCAATTAGTGTAGATTCTGGTAGTGTTGAGAGATGATCCTCTTTTCGGAGCGCTTTGAATGACCTTTTGGATCCTGACCTGTTATTTCACTATTCTGGGCGTGCTTTGCATCTATGGGGGCCATCGCCTTCATATTACACGACTTTATAAAAAACATGGACGGGCGAAGCTGCAACCAGTCGAATTTTTTAGGGATCTGCCTCGGGTAACTATCCAACTCCCAGTTTTTAATGAGATGTTTGTGGTTCGGCGGATTATAGATGCGGCTGCTGCTATTGACTACCCGAAAGATCGTCTGCAAATACAGATCCTTGACGATTCCACGGACGAGACTTGCGCGATTGCTTCCGAACGAGCGGCCCATTTTCGCAATCTCGGTTTCGACATGGTGTATCTCCACCGAAAAGATCGGTCCGGCTATAAGGCTGGAGCTCTGGAGGCTGGCATGGCGTCCGCCACTGGAGAATTTATCGCTATTTTTGACGCCGATTTTGTGCCTCATCCCAACATTCTCCTGGAAACCATCCATTTTTTTACCGACCCAAAAGTAGGCATGGTTCAAACTCGGTGGGACCATCTTAATCGCAACGCCTCAACCTTGACCCAGGTCCAGGCCATGATGTTGGACGCTCATTTTGTGGTGGAGCATGGGGGGCGAAGCGCCTCTGGTTTGTTTTTTAATTTCAACGGGACTGCCGGAATCTGGCGAAAATGCGCTATCGAAGAGGCAGGGGGTTGGGAGCACGACACTCTTACTGAAGACCTTGATCTCAGTTACCGGGCTCAAATGAAGGGTTGGCGTTTTCTTTTTATCGAAGGGGTAACCTGTCCCTCTGAGTTGCCTGCTGATATGAAAGCCTTTAAATCGCAACAGCATCGATGGGCTAAGGGTTCCATCGAAGTGATGTTGAAGCTGCTCCCACGAATTCTTAAAAGTCGTTTGCCCTGGCCAGTTAAGCTTGAGGCTGTCTTCCATCTCACAGGGAATCTGGCCTATCTTTTAATGATCATCAACAGTATTTTCTTCGTGATACCCAGTATGATGCTTCGCTATGAGCAGCCCTGGTGGCGGCTTTTTCTCATCGATGGACCGCTGTTTCTTATGGCTTCTATCTCCTTCGTTTACTTCTATCTGAGCGCGCAAAAGGCTGTCTTCAAAACAACCCGGGGAAAGCGTCGTTTTATACCAGCCCTTATGGCGGTGGGGATTGGTTTGGGCGTCAATAACACCAGAGCTGTTCTTGAAGCCCTGTTTCGTCATAAAACCGCTTTTGTCAGAACGCCCAAGTCGGGCGATAGCCAGGCGATCAAAAAGTCTTATCGCCTTCCTAAAAGCGGCTGGGGATATCTGGAAATTGCCATTGGCTTCCTTTACACATGTGCAATTGGTTGGGCCATTTACCTCGGAAATTGGGCGTCCATTCCCTTCCTGGTGCTATTTCAGAATGGGTTCTATTTCGTAGGTTGGCTTACGGTAGTTCAGGAGCGGAGGGCTCTGGGAAAAAGCGCTTCTTTGGGCGACGAGGATATGGAGCTTGCCTGAACCGCTTTGCCATTCAAGTGGGAGCCTGTATTCCCCCTTTTAACAATGGCCTTTTTGTCAGGTTTAATAAAAAAAGCAGTCCATCTGAATCTTCTTTCAAAAAAATACGCCATACCAAGCCCAAACGTGCTACGTTTAAGAACTTTTGGGGGCGGCCCCCCCTGCACCACCAAGAGGTAGGATAGGAGGATTGTCTTGAGATTTTGTTTATTGGCCACTTTATTCATTAGCTTCGCTCTTTTGGGAGCAGAAGAAGAGAAGAAAGAAAAGTCCTGGTCCGATACTGCAGAGCTTTCCTATGTGCAGACGGACGGCAACTCAGAATCGAACACGCTCGGATTCAAAAACAAGTATATTCGGAAATTCGATCGCTCGAATTTCACCTTTAAAGTTTCTGGAGTACGCGCCGAAAGCGCCACTATCAACCGTTTTGCAACTGGAACACCCGAAAACTTTACTGTGGTTGAAGAAAAAACCAAAGAGAAAACTGCAGAGAATTACAATGTTAGCCTGAAGTACGACCAGAAGATAAAAGAGACTTTTTACTGGTTTTCCGGCCTGGATTGGATGCGCAATCAATTCGCTGGAATGGAAAATCGCTACTCTGCTTCTCTGGGTCTGGGCAATGTCTGGATAAATCGAGAGCGATTAAAATTCAAAACCGACTATGGCATCCAGTACAACGATGAAGATCCAACTATTGAAGGTCCTGACACCGACACCAGCTATGGCGCGCTCCGCCTATTCTACGAATTGGAAGCAGGCATCGGTAAAAAGTCCAATTTCAAACAGGGTCTTGAATTTGTTGCCAATTTGGAAGAAACTGACGATTTTCGCGTGGATTGTTTGAACGAACTGACCACTGTACTCACGGATCGTCTGGCCCTAAAGGTGAGTTTGGAAGCGCTTTATGACAACGACCCGTCCCTTGAGGCCGTTCCGATTCAGGGTACAAACGCTTCCATTCTGCTCCCATTGGATGAACTGGACATCATCTTCACCACCTCCCTGGTCATCAACTTCTAAGGCTGAATGTGATAAATGTGAGTCTTGTGCGCTAAGATTTTGTTAGATGTAAAAATAAGAAATCTTGGCGCATCTGCTCTATCTGCTCTGGAATGAGTGGCTTGTGTGCTTTGTTTGGTCTAAACAAAACCCTTGACATGATTCAGGAGTTGTTTTAGAATTAGCACTCAGAATATGAGAGTGCTAAGGTGCGCGAGTTGGCGTGCCAAAGCCCATTTTAAAAAGAAAAAGAGGAGCTAGGAAATGCAAGTCAAGCCACTTTATGACCGGATCCTGGTTAAGCGCGTAGACGCTAAAGAAGAAGTGCG
>JBNKOV010000304.1:0-6408 GCA_050294955.1 Holophagae bacterium | reverse complement strand
ATTCAGTATGGCAATATCATTACTGGTGCTTACAGCTTCCTTGGCCATTTCGAAAGCCCGAGAGGATAGGGATCTCAACATTCGGCGGTCATCGCCATAATTGGTGAGCCAAGCGCTAAGCGCCTTTTTCCCTGATCTAGACAACTTTGTATCTCCAAAAGTACTGGCCAGCATGTCATTCATTTCCTGTTTTTCCATTTAACACCGCCATAGAATTGGATTCGAACAATTTATTATCGGTGAAAGTAGCTGTATAGGAAAGGTTAATATTGGTCATGGTTTGATAAGCCCAAATATTTCTGAGCAGGTTTCTCTTTTTTCGCAGAGTTTGGCTTGTACCCGCGCCATGTTTGTTGATTGACAGCGGTTCACAAGGTTTTTTCACCCCAATTCCGAATAGATTAATTGTCTGAATTGCGCTATAATCGCAGAAAATGGGTGCAGTAATCAAGACCCGGCCATCCTCTCTGTGATATATCATTCAAGTGATAGAGGAACGCCAAACTGGATAACTGCGAAAATGCGTTAGAGTTTAAAAGGAGCGCTTGTATGGAGTACGGCTATGATGACGATCAACAGGTGTTGATCGAAACGGTTTCCAAGTTTGCCGAGGAGCGAATTAAGCCCAATATTACAGAGTGGGATGAAAAAGAGCATTTTCCCGTTGATCTGTTCCATGAGATGGGTGAGCTGGGTTTATTGGGTGTCCTTGTTGAAGAAGAGTATGGGGGATCTGGCTACCGATATAAAGATTACGTAGCTATTCTGGAGGAGATTTCCAGGGTATGTGGCGGAGTTGGTCTTGGTATTGCGGCCCATAACTCTCTGTGTACGGGCCATATTCATCAGTGCGCATCTGAAGAGCAAAAGAGAAAATATCTGCCCAGGCTCGCCTCAGGTGAGTCTATTGGCGCATGGGGTCTCACTGAGCCCGGCTCCGGCTCCGATTCTGGGGGAATGAGAACCACGGCCAAAAAGGTAGATGGAGGATATTTGCTGAACGGCACTAAAAATTTTATCACCCATGCTATTTCGGGCGATATTGCCGTTGTCCTTGCTGCGACTGATATCTCTAAGAAAACAAGAGGAATCAGCGCCTTTATCCTTGATAAAGACATAAAGGGTTGGGGCGGAGGAAAGAAGGAAACAAAAGTGGGCATGCGATGTTCTGAAACCGCGCAATTGGTCATAGAAGATTGCTTTGTTCCGGAGGAGAACCTGATTGGCCTCGAAAATGAAGGATTCAAGCAGGCCATGAAAGTTCTTGATGGTGGCCGGATTTCTATTGCAGCTTTATCTCTGGGCATCGCACGGGGCGCCATGGAATGCGCTTTGTTATACGCATCGCAACGAATTCAGTTTGACCGCAGCATTGATCAATTCCAGGGAGTTCAGTTCAAGTTGGCCGATATGGGCACCGATCTGGAAGCGGCTCGAATGCTAACTTTGAAAGCGGCTTACATGAAAGACCGTGGCACTACTTCGCCTCTTGCTTCTGCTGAAGCCAAGTATTTTTCTTCGGAAGTGGCAGTTCGTAACAGCGAGAATGCAGTACAGGTCCTTGGCGGTTACGGCTACTTGCGAGATTATCCCGCTGAAAAATTTTGGCGCGATTCCAAGCTATGCACCATAGGTGAGGGCACTTCTGAAGTCCAAAAAATCGTAATCGCCCGGGAGATGAAGAAAACCATTCTCCCCAGTCTAATGAGCCATTAAGCTGAGATCGGGAATGCGAGTTATAGGACTAACAGGTGGTATTGCCAGTGGCAAGTCCTCTGTTTCCAACATCCTTAAACACTATCCTCATGTGGATGCAGATCTGGTGTCCCGGCGAGTTGTTTCTCCCGGAATGCCCGGTCTGCAACAGATTTTTGCTACTTTCGGTTCGAAAATTTTGCATGAGGACGGTCGATTGGATCGAGGGGCGATGCGCAGTTTGATCGCTCGCGATTCCCAAGCTCAGCAGCAATTGAATGCGATTTTACATCCTATTATTATCGATGCAATCAAGCAGGAACTAAAGGCATTAGAAGCCCAGGGCGAGGCCCTGGCTTTTGTGTCGGCTGCGCTGATGATGGAGTCAGGCTCCTATAAAAATTACGATGCAGTTATTTTGATCAGCGCTCCATGGGAGATCCGCTTAAAACGGCTGCTTGAGCGTGACGGCATGGATAGGGGTGCCGCTATTCTGCTCATGAACCGACAGTGGCGCGACGAAAAACGCAGGTCCCTAGCAACTTGCGAGATTATAAACGACGGAAGTCTGGAAGACCTTAAAGCTAGAACCAGAGAGGCGCTGGAAAAACTAGATATAGATTGGCGAGACTGATCAGTAGGATTAGGCGGCCTATGGTTTTGCATTACCATGAGTTTTCCGAATCCACGACTTCCCCTAATACCGGCCAGGTTTTGAGGCATGGCATGAACGGGCTGGCTTTGGCCGGTGAGATGATCCTGGGTTAGGGGATTTTTCCGATGCATACTGGGATTATTCAGCCAGACAACTGAGTGATTCATGCAAAAACGAATGGTTGGAGAAATCCTTTTGGCTGGCTTTTTTGGCCCGGAAACATCATTTAAGTCATGCTGTGATTTGGGAATGTTTGAGGCTTGTTGGGCCATAATTCAAAATTTCAAGTATCCGGCAGTTGCGAATAGCAAGGGTTGTCCGTTATACTGAAGCTATTGATTATCAAGGAGCTAAGAAGTTTCGGGCGGTGATCTGATGAAGTGTTGGATTTGGTTGGCGATTTTAACATCGTCCGGGCTACTGGCCCAAAATGATTTACAGGCAAATGTGAATCTACAATTTCGGTTTACAAACCCAGGTGCGCGGGCTCAAGCTATGGGGGGGGCCTTTGTTGGATTGGCGGATGATACAACTGCGATGTTCGCCAACCCTGCAGGGCTTGCACAATTGAATAGCTCTTCGCTTGTCCTGGAGGGTAATCAGGTCTCTGAGGATAACCCTATTCCTTTTTATGGGGGGCGTATCCAGCAGACAGGGCTACAGGATTTCAGTTTTGATTTAGAAGAACGTAATTTCCCCAACGATACCATCGGAGTTCCATTTTTGGGTTATGTTAATGGAAAAAGCCGAATTAAATGGGGGGTATTCTATGCGGAACTAGCAAATATGGAACGGCAGTTCAATACGCTCGGTGTGGGCGTGCCATCCTACCCACCTGGCCGAGACGTGGTGGACAATACCATAGAAATTTTTCTACCATCTCAGAATAGCCTGGATTTGAGCCTTCGATCCATTGGCGTTAGCGTGGGAGGTAAACTGGGCGAACGGTTTTGGTGGGGCGGAACTGCGCTTTACTACGATTTCAGCTATACTGCCAATAGTACTCTTTTCTTTCCTGATCTTGAAGCGCTTTTTCCAGATGAAACCTTTCCTCCCGGTCAACTGGAAGCATTGCGGCCTTTGATTGGGCAGACATTGACCACTGTGGATGTGAGGGGAGATGATCAGCGAGTCGGCTTTTTTACAGGCGTGATGTATGCTCCCAATGAACGATTCTCTTTAGGGCTAGCCTATAAACAACAACCGAAATTTGATTATGACCATTCTTCTGCAACTCGCGATGCTGCATTTGAGTTGGCGCCATTCGATTCAGGAACCGCCCGCTTCAATGTGCCGGACAGCTATGGCATGGGCATCAGTTTTCGACCCTCAGATGTCTTGGTTCTTGCTGTGGATGTCAACCGGGTTGTTTATTCAGATCTGGCTGATGATTACCACGCTTTCTTTGTCAATAGCGACGATTCAACCGGAGGCGGCCAAACCATTGGGGATGAAACGGAATATCATATTGGCGTTGAGTACTTCATTACTGCAACAAAGTACCCCCTTGCGCTTAGAGCAGGTTATTGGCTTGATCCCTATCATGCTTTGGTTAATATTAATTCCGATACTCAACTCTTGTTTCGTTATTCAGATGATGCTGGCGATCTGGTTCAGGATATCCGGCCAACAGCTTTTTTGCAGCGTTTTGAGGAAGACGAAAATCATCTTACTGCTGGGTTTGGTCTCAGCTTGGGGCGGCATTTTATTCTGGACTTTTCGGCGGATATTGCCAAATACTCTCAAAACTTATCTCTCTCAGGAATTTATCGTTTTTAAGGGACACCATCATGAAGAAATGGAAAACAGCTTGCTTATTCTTAGGGATCCTGATCCCGGTAACCCTTTTGGGTCAGCACAATAATCGGTCCGCACGGGAGCTTCAGTTCCGCTTCGGGAATCCGGGGGCTCGTTCTTTGGGTTTTGGCGGCGCTTTTATTGGTCTAGCAGATGACGCCACTGCGCCGATGGCAAATCCTGCAGGTATGACACGAACTTCCAAAAGGTCTCTTTCACTGGAATTCAACTATACCAGGATGGAAAATGAAATTCCCTATCAGTCGGGATCTGTTATTCAACGAAACCTGTTTGAGTTTGACTTCGAATTAGAGCAATCTAGAGCTCCCGATGATGTTTTTCAGGTTCCCTACCTCGCTGTGGTTTTTCCAAAAGGGCGATTTCGTTATGGTGTTTTTGCTCATCAGCAGGCGAACCTTAATCGAGAGTATTCTACCGATGCAGTGTTAATCTGTGATTTTTCTTCTGGTTTCCATCCGAATTGCCCTAATACGCCGGATACGCCTCAGTACCCTCCTTCAACCGACGTGCTTGACTTGGAGATCGTGAATGTAGGATTTTCTGGAGCATGGCTATTTGGAGAGCAGTTTTCCATTGGGGGCTCAGTGTTCTACAGCGATATGGATTACCAAGCCGATTCTTTTATGGAATTCCCGCTCGTTGGTAGAATGGCAAGTGTTAATAGGCTTGCTCGTGGTGAAGATGCTGACTGGGGCGGTTTTGTTGGTGTTCTCTGGCAGGCTGCAGATGAACTTTCCCTTGGAATGGTTTATAAACGTCAACCGGAGTTTGTTTACACTGCTCAGCTTGTTAAATCGGAACCGGTGCCTCTATTTCCAGCGGATTTCACTAAAGAAGGAATTTTTAAGATACCCGATTCCATTGGGTTTGGGTTGAGTATCCAAGCAGCGGAAAACCTGACTATCAATCTTGATGCCAATCGTGTGTATTATTCTCAGATATCAGATCATCTCATTGACTTCACTGAAGCAAGCACCGGGGGCGGCAATGCCATCATTCAGGTCATGCCAGACGTGACAGAATTACATGCCGGGTTGGAATGGGTTTTTACAGGAACAGCCAATCCTATTTCACTCAGACTTGGTTACTGGTTCGACCCATACCATGCAGCCACCAATAATGTTGAAGATAATCAGATTCTGGAAGGACCAATAGACAAGCCCTTTTTCAGGGATATAATGTTTCTTCATCTATTCGAAAAGGATCAACATCATTATTCTATGGGATTGGGTTGGACGGTTGGACAGAAGTTTCAGTTTGATATGGCGTATGAAACATCGAGCCAGAGCGATATTGCAACGATTAGTGGCATTTACCGCTTTTGAGCCGTTCTGACGATTAGAGGTTCAATGCTATGACCCTGGCGTCTTCGCCCTATTTGCGGAACATGTGGTTGCTCCTATCCGGGCGTTTTATCTCGTCTACTTTGACAGCTCTCTTTGTTTTTGCCCAGGCCCTTTATGTCATGGACCTTTCTGGTTCTGCTGGCGCATTGTCGGCAGTATTGATTGCTTCAATGATCCCTCGCGCTCTATTCAACTTTCTCGCTGGCATTTGGGTGGACCGATATAATCGAAAAAAAATAATGATTGGCTGTGATTTGGTCTCGGGACTGTGTGTCCTGGCATTTTGGGGCTTGTTTGTCTTTATTTCACAATCGGTATGGATCTTCGTAGCTCTATCTTTTCTGCTAAGCGGAATAAATACGCTTTTCGTGATCGCAGCCCAAACGGCCACAGCTGAAATGGTGGGCTCTGCTCTTGTAATGCAAACTAATGCAATGCAACAATCCATGAAGTCTCTTATTGTTGTGCTTGCCCCGGTGCTGGGAGCGTTGGTTTATAAAACTTGGGGCATGGAGGTGGTATTTGTAGTGAATGCGATATCCTTCTTTGCTTCCGCATGTTCCGAGATGATGATCCGGTATCAACCTGAACCGCCGATGCCAGGTCATTCTGTTTGGGAGCATTTCAAGATTGTTAGGTCTTACCTTGGACAGAACAAGCCATTGAGGACGTTATTTTTCGTCGCCATAACCATTCAGATGTTTTTTGAGCCCATGACCACCCTGGTCCTACCTTTCGCAGCATATCAGATCTTAAAGGTTAGCGCCTTTCAGCTGTCTCTTATCAACGGCCTTTCTGCTTTTGGCGTCGTGTCTGCCGCCTTACTCATAACGGCTCGAAAGAGGAGGATTTGGTTGTCTAAATTCTTTTTTCTTCTTGAGGTTCAGGGTTTGC
>JBNKOV010000303.1:0-6430 GCA_050294955.1 Holophagae bacterium | reverse complement strand
CGCCCTGATTTGCGGATCCTTTGGCGCCTTTCACAATCATCTCCTGTTCCTGCGCCGCATCATTGGTCTGGAGGAAGGCGCTGGCGACTGCTCCGCGCTCCAAATCCTGCTCACAGAGCTGGGCGCCCTCTTCATTGTAGACACAGATGTCATCCACGACCCAACCGCCGAGGAAATTACGGAAATGACTTTAAATGCAGCAGATCATGTAAGACGCTTCGGGATTGAACCCAGAGTGGCCCTTGTCAGTCATTCCAATTTTGGATCTTCCCAGTCCCCAGCAGCCGCGAAAATGAAGAAAGCTCGGGCCATGATTATTGAAGCCGATCCAACCCTCATGGTGGAAGGAGAGATGCGGGCCGACACCGCCCTTCGAGAAGTCGTTAGGGAGCGCCTGCTCCCCGACTCCAAACTGAAGGGCAGCGCCAATCTACTGGTAATGCCCAACATAGATGCGGCAAGTATTGCCTTTAATCTTGCAAAGTCCATTACCAATGGTATTTCGGTTGGACCCATCCTCATGGGAATGAACAAGCCAGCCCATGTGGTGACGCCATCTATTTCTGTCCGAGGCCTTGTGAATATTTGCGCAATGGCGGTGGTAGACGTCCACGATCATGAAAAATCGCAAAAAAAGTGATCGTCAGTTTTTGATGGGGACACCGTCAACATTGCTGACGTCGGCTTTGGCATTGCTGCGAAACTCAAACTCAACACGACGGTTACGCGCCTTGCCTGCGGCAAATTCGTTGGTCTCTCTGGGTTTCACCTCTCCCATGGTGGTGGGAATCAGTTTTTCCTTATCGACGCTCATCCTGCCGACCAGATACCCTAAAACCGAAATGGAGCGCAGTGAACCCAACTCGTAATTGCCCAAATAGGAGCCCGGAGTGAATCGGGTTGTCTGAGGCGGGTCTCCGTCTGTATGCCCTTCTATCATGACGGTTCCGTCGAATTTATTGATGGTTTCTCCGATGCTGTTGAGCAGGCTCTCGGCTTCGGTTTTTATTTGGAAGTCACCGGACTCGAATAAAGCATCGCCGTCAACTTTCAACCGAACCCAATCCGCCCCCGACTCCATTTCAAGCTCAGAGCTGGACTTGGCCAGTCGCGCAGCTTTGGCGCGAACCGCGACCAGGGCGGCCATAACCCGAGGCAACTCAATATTGGGCAACACTGTCTGTTTGCCTGTGGGAACCTCCATGGTGGCGTCCACCTGAGCAAGGCCAAAGGCATCCTTTAAGCTGCCCACAAGTTCCTTATATTTAACAATATCGGTAGAAGAAAAGCTGAGAAGCAACACAAAGAAACAGAGCAATAGAGACATCATGTCGCCAAAAGTAACAACCCATGCGGGAGCGCCCTTCGGTGGACATTTACACTCTTCAGGGGGTTGAACGTCATTACCATCAGCCATGCCGTTACTCCTGCGTTCTCTGGCTGGAGGGCAGGAAACCCATTAACTTCTGCTCTGCGATAGCGGGGTGATCGCCTTCCAGGATGGAGTTGATCCCCTCGATGATGATCTCCATTTGAATGCCTTCTTCCTTGTCAAACCACTCAAGTTTTTTAGAGAAGGGCGCCGTAAAGATGTTGGCCACCATAGCTCCATAAAGGGTGGTAAGGATCGCGACCGCCATGGCGGGACCGATGGCTGATGGATCGCTGAGGGTGGCCAACATGTTGACCAGACCAACCAGGGTTCCAATCATGCCAAAAGCTGGGGCCATGTCGGTTACGTAATTCAAAAGGGCCATGCAATCCTCATGGCGTTTCTTGATATAAGCCATTTCTGCAAGGAGGATGGCCTTAATGGTTCCCGGCTCCGTTCCATCCACAGCCAGGGTAATTCCTTTTTTTAGGAACTCATTTTCGATTTCTACGTTTTCAAGTGCCAACAAGCTCTCTTTTCTCGCCTTTTGGGCCAGTTCAATGATGAACTTGATCGTTTCCGGATGATTGAAGGTAGGTACAAAAACCGCGTTCATCGCAATTTTCACCAGCCCCTTGGCGTGACTCAGGGGAAATGCAATCAGCGGCGCGCCGATACAGCCGCCTCCAATAACAATGAGAATGGATTCCAGGTTAATGAAGATGGCTGCATTACCGCCCTTGATGATTGCCGCCATGATCAAAATGTTGGCAACAGCCAGGCCAATTACGGTTCCAAGTTCCATGTACGCTCCTAAGCCTTGATCGATTCATCGAGATCTTCAAGCGGGTATGGCTTGAAGAATATCTTTTTAGGCTTCAGGCGCATGATACGCTCCATTACGGAAGCCTCTCGCGTGTTGGTGGAAAAAATTAAGATGATGCGAGCGCCGAATTCCTTGGCGATCCTCTCTGTGAACGCCGCCCCGTCGCATTCCTGTTTAAATGTAATCTCGGTGAGAATGAGATCCGGGATATTGGTTTTCACCATTTCAGCCGCTTCGTCCAGATCATCGGTGTCTTGAGTCTCATAGCCCTTGCCGTTGAGAAACTTAACCAGGCGTTTTCGATAAAAGCCGGAACCCTCAAGCACCAATATTTTTCTGATGGAGGTCAAGTCGTGAATTTCTTGAAGGCTCAAACCCTGACTGCTCAAGGCTTCCAGCAGATGCGCTTTTGCCTGAACGGGCACGTCGCGAACTCTTCCGGACAGTTCATTGGTTAACTTTTCAGAATTCACATAGGCGGCAACCTGAAAGGCAAGCCCCTGCTCTCGCCAATTGCTTTCACAAAGCTCAAGCCCCTTCAGAACCATGGATTCCAAAAATGCTTCGTTTTGAGGGCTGAGCACAAACCGGTCGTTCTTGGCAAGAAACTCAATCGTTTTATCAAAAGCCTGAATTCTTTGGGTGGAGCTTTCGCTGTCGAATCCTTTCGCCTTGGATTTCAGGGCATCCTGAAACTCAAGCAGGTCTTTCAAAAAGAAGTAGTTCCGGTTCAGAGTTCGAACCTGACCCTCCACTTCTGCCATTTCTTCCTTATCCCAATTGCTCTGGCCGCGAAGCCTGGTTGACGCCTCTTTGAAGAGCACTTTCAGGGTGTCGTAGAACTTGAGATCCAGGGTAATCACGCCGCCCGCAATCTGATAGGCTTCTCTACGGACCGTCGCGTCCCTTTCCCCAAACCAGGATTTCAAATGCTTAATCAGCATGTCGTTGAATTCAATGGGGAAAGGTTTTGACCAGGACTTATAGGACCCGGCCAGCAGCTTAATCGCAGTAACGGCAATTTTCCTGTTTCGCGTTTTCTCTGCAAAGTCTCTCAGCAGATCGATGCCTTCCGACCCGCCAATACTGGCCACCGCTTGAAGACCCGCCTCGATAAGGACCGGCGATTTGGCGTCGTGCATGACATCGTTAATTTGGGGCAGCACTGAGGGCGCGCCCAATTTCCCCAGAGTGTTGATGGCCTCAACTCGAATGATGTCGCTCTGCCCCGTGAGCAGGGCCAGCATGTCGTCCAAAAACTCCAAGGCCTTGATTTCACCCATGATGCGGATGCCCATTCTTCGAATGTCCGGGCTGGAGTCGGATAGCATTTCCCTTAATTTAGCAAAAACCGCTTCCGTGCGACCCAGAGCTCGCATGGCCATTTCCTGAATGTCCAAGATCTCATGGTTCATGGCCACATTGAGGAAGAAATCGGTGAAGTCGAGGTCTTTCTTACGCTCCAAGGATCCAATCAGGCGCGTCATGCCGTCAACCTGATGGGCTTTTATGGTAGCTTCCAGTAGTTTGTGGTCCTCGGGCCGAGCCATGAAGGCGGCGCCGTAAAGAGCCAACTTGACCACGTCCCCATCGCTAGAGCCAACCAATCTGGTGAGCCAGGCCACGGTGCGGTCCCGCTCTTCTTCATCAAGCTCCGCCTGGCCTGCAATCTTCCCAATCCCGTAACCCAACTGCCCCACCAGGTGACGCATGCGACTTTGGCGCACTCTGCTGGACCGGAGCACTTCTTCGTGAAAAGTGTTGGCGTGGGCAATCTTGTTGTCCATGATCATAACAAGACTTTTCAGGCAGTAGTCCAGGCCAATATGCTTTCCGAGATCCAGAATGCTCATGAGGACTTGTTCAGCGCCATTTTTGTCCAACGCCTCAAGCGCCCCGAGAAACTGCTGATAAAAGGGCTCCTGATCCTCATCGACCAGGCTGGCCGCATGGGCTTTCAGCAGGTCGATTCGATCTTCCTTGGGTGATTGGTCAAAACCCTCTGCCGCATCGATAAATCGTTCCATAGCAGCGTACTGGTCGGAATAGTGATCCAAAATATCCAGAATCGTGCCCTGATGGATGCCCTGAGCCAATTGAGACAGGACTTTGGCGCCCTCTGCTCTAGCCAGATCGTCGTAATCGTTAAACTTTTCGAGAATCTCATCGACCACCTTGGGGTCGCCCATCTTAATGAGAACGCGAGATGCATGAAGACATCCCCTCGCATTTTTATTGCCATCTCCGAGATGATCCAAGTAGTAGGCAATGGGCTCCTTTTCCTCGTGGCGCAACTTATCCATTTCCTGACGCAGCAACGAAGAAATGGTGGCGTTTGGCTTGTTTTTGCTCAGGAACTCCAGCTTCTGAATCGCTTCCTGAGTTCCAATTTTCACCAGCGCCTGAATGCATTCCTTACAGAGACCCACATCGGTCTCTTTTTCAATGACCAATGCAAAGTCATCCAGATAGGCCTCGTCTTCACGCTCCGATAAAGCGGCGGCAATCTCTGCCCGCATGGTGCGATTGCCGCGGAAGTTTTTCATTTCTTCCACAAGGTAGCGATCAACAGAAGGGTTTTTCGTTTTTACGATATCGTGAAACGCGTCTCTGAAATCCTGGAGACTGAGGTCGCCGAACTCTTCAAAAAGATTGCGTATCGATTGGAGCATGTCATCTGGCATTTTTTATCCGCTCGTCATGATTAAAATTCAATGGCCCGTCGTCATGAGTATACATAAAAAAGAGGTCGAAATAAAACCTCGAAAATTTAAATATCATTTCGGCTTAAGTTCTGATAACCTTTAGACTAAGTTGAAAATGGATACTATAAAGGCCAAATGACCCGCAATATCAGGCCCCGTCAAGGGGAAAACCCATGTCAGCCTCATGCAAACAAACAAGCCGCCATGAAAATGCCAGACAATCAAAGCCCCCGCGGAAATCTACAGGACAACCGCAAATGCGCCTCTTAAACAACATTAGGCCCTCAGAAGAAACCCATTCTTTTATAATCTTGATCACCAGGGGTTTATGAGGTTACAATACAGATGGAGGCGTCCATGACAGTGCATCATCTCAACGACAAGGTCATCCTCATTACCGGCGGCACCGGTAGTTTTGGAACGGCCATGGTCCGCTACCTTTTAAAATACCATAAGCCCAAAGCCATTCGAATTTTTTCAAGGGACGAATTTAAGCAGGTTCACCTTCAACGTCAATTTGACGATGATCGCCTGAGGTTCTTTTTAGGCGACGTTCGCGACCGACAACGCATTCGCCGAGCCTGCGAAGGGGTGGACATTATCTTCAACGCAGCGGCTCTGAAGCAAGTGCCTGTCTGCGAATACAACCCCTTTGAGGCCATTCAAACCAATATCACCGGGGCTATGAACGTGGTGGACGCGGCGATCGACTGCGGCGTTAAAAAGGTGCTCAATATTTCATCGGACAAGGCTGTGAACCCAGTCAATTTATACGGCGCCACCAAGCTTTGCGCAGAAAAGGTCTTTATTCACGGCAACAGTTACTCAGGCAAGCGCGGCACCAAATTGGCCTGCGTTCGCTATGGCAACGTGGTTGGCAGCAGAGGCAGCGTATTGCCCCTTTTCCTTGAGCAACGCAGGCAGGGTCTGCTCACCGTTACCGATCCCCGCATGACCCGATTTTGGATCAACCTCAGTTCAGCAGTTCGCTTTGTTGTAGAGAATCTGGCGCTTATGGCGGGCGGTGAGGTATTCATTCCCAAGATCCCCTCCATGCGCGTCGTGGACCTGGCTCGCGCCATCGCCCCGGAAGCCGAAATTAAAGAAATTGGCATTCGGCCAGGGGAAAAGCTGCACGAGATTCTCATCATGAAGGAAGAATCGCTTCACACCCTGGACTACAAAGACCGCTACATCATTCTGCCTGAATGGTTTCACTCAGAGGTGGAACGCCCCTACTCTGGTCCCATCCTTGGAGAAGATTTCATCTATGCGTCGGACACGAACCACGAATGGATGACAGACACGCAACTGACTGCGCTCATCGCCGAATATGAGCGGGACTACGCCTGGCTTGAAAGGCCCACCAATCGAAAAACCTAGATTGGCGCCCAAGTTCTCCTGGGCAGGTACGGCCTACTGAATGAGTGAAATCCTCAAGCTTTGCCAAATATTCTGACACGTTAGAGAATCTGAGCCAGGCCGCAGAGTCGAAAAATCGACACAGTAAGACAAAACCATTCACAT
>JBNKOV010000302.1:0-6444 GCA_050294955.1 Holophagae bacterium | reverse complement strand
AAGGCCCAAGTCACATCCCAGCCAGAGTCTACCGCTAAAATCTTCAACCATGTCCATAATACGAGAGCCATGAAGAGGGTGCCCAGGACTGGTGTTTTTGAAACCATCTTCGGTCCACTGGGTCAAACCCCCATTGGCAATCCAAACCCTATTTTTGCTGTCGGTAAACACTGACCAGCAAGCGTCTTGAATTAATCCATCTTTTTCTCCATATACGCGGTACTGGCCTTCCTCGCTGCGCTCCACCAGGCCCGACAGGGTAGCGAATAACATTTTTCCATCAAACTTTCGAGTTATTCCGTAGACCATGAAATCAGATAAATAATCCGGGTCTACAGGCTTCATTGGACCATCTGGAGGACGAAGACTCACGCCTCCACGGGTGCCCAACCAGACATCTCCATTTTCATGCAGGTACATGCAGCGGACAAAGCTATGGCTTAAACCGTGATCCACATCGAAGACGGAAAAGGGGCTGGGCGTGTATTTCTCCAGGGCCAAATCGGTCCCAATCCATAAATTATGTTGGTCGTCGGCCTGAATGGAAATTACCCGTTGATAGGACAGACCATTTGTGTCATTCAGAAAATGGACGCCATCATTCAACAGTCCCAGAACGCCGTGTCGGTTAGTACCAAACCAGACCTGTCCAAACGGATCGACTGAAGCGCAATTGAAAGTAAAGGGTAGCTGTTTTCCTTCATAAAGCCATGGTCGCAGTCGCTCCCCATCTTTGTAAAATAAACCATTGTTGGTTCCCACATACATCTTACCGCTGCCGTCAATTACTACAATTCGCAGAGTCAGACTTTTAACATCATTGTTTCCAGGAAAGGGCGCCACGCCGTCAGGTCCTACCCTGGCCAGTCCATTTTCAGTTAGAACCCATAGAACCCCATCCTTATCTTCAACCAATCCTCTACATAAATTGGAGGGTAAGCCGTTCTCTTCCGTGATATGGGTCAATGAGCCGTCTTTGAAGGAGAACAGACCGGACAAGGTGGCAATGTGAACAACATTTTGGCTGTCCTCTAAAATAGCCTCCACATTGCTTGAGAACAGGGTAGGGTCATCGACCAGGCTTCGAAATTTTTCTCCATCTTGAATTCGAACGCCGCCTTGTCTGAAGCCGACCAACAAGCGACCCAAATGGTCCTGGCTGATGGTTTGCACACGATTCATTGCCAGCCCTTCCGGCTTTTTATAGACCTTCCAGGAATCGCCGCTAAAGCGAGCGAGGCCACTATAGGTTCCGATCCACAGGTAACCTCGGTTTCCCTGAAACATGGCGAGCGCTTGAGTCTGAGGCAGTCCTCCACGACTGGATTCTATGGTCTGAAAGCTATAGCGTTGACCGTAAACTTGCCAGCACCCAAGGATCAGCGCCATCAAAGTCAGGCAGTTTAGCAACTGGTTCATATGTTTTGTGGGTTGTAAGTGGGAGGACAAAGGCAGCTCACTTTGAAATCCGGACTTGGGGCGCCCCTTAAAGGTATCTGGGGAGGGATAAACTGTCAAGAGAGGACAATCGGAATGGTGTCAATAGCAGTATTTGTTTTGGGTTTTTATGGGTCTTCGAAAATAATCATGTGATGTCAGGGTTGATAAGACTTCGTCTGAACTGCAAGAGCCCTTCATTACCCTATCGGAACAGATGGCGGAAATCTTTTTCAAGCACTTGCAAAAGAGAAGTTTTCCTCTGATAATAGAGGGGAAGCGAGTCATGGAGTGTATTTTGGATATGAACGCCGAATTGAGTCGGTCGGCGGATCTGAGGACTCATCTATGCCTCAATCTTTGGACCTCCAGGAGATTTTTGAAGACTAAGTGTCTTTTGACAATGATTCGTTTTATCAACGGGAAAGGGGCCAGGAGGAACCTGACATGCTCATTCGATGCGACATACCCAGCGAAAATGGAATAGACGAGTTGGCAAGGTGTAAAACCTTTGGCGATTTTTTCAAAGAACGCGGGTACGCCGTTGCCTACGCTGTTAAGAAACACAGTTACAGCTTGGCTCGTAAGTTTTTGGGAGAGGACGAGACCCTGTTTCGCATACCTGAAGATGAAGCGGAAGAATTGGACCGAATTGGCCATTTACATCGGGTCCATGGGCATCGGATTGTTTTTGTTAATATTTTTGGCGCCAATTCCGCTTATCTCTTTCATCTAAAACGTTTGTTCGATCATGTTATTTTCTTTGATCACGGGGTCAAATATCTGATTTACGCAGACACCATCCTCAATCCTTCAGTGGCTGCAGCGAATCGGGCATACAATTGTAATCAGGGGGCGAGGTTATTGCTGGGTCCAAAATTTCACATAACCAGGCCTGTCCAGACAAATCCTCCGAACGATTCGCCATTGAGTTATATCTTATTGACCTTGGGAAATAAGGAGGATCCGGCTTTTTCAGTCCTTGACGCCCTTGCTTCATTGGATGATGTGCCTACAATTCATATTCTATGCAGTCAATCATCGGAAATTCCCGTAAAATTGCGAGCCTTCACTCAAAAGCATCCAGGGTTAGACGTTCACCCCGTCTTTGAAGGGAAAAACGAGCCATTCCCATATGAGCGGTATTCGTTCATCATTACTCGCGCGGGAATCCAATGTTTGGATTTTGCCTGCGCAGGTGTCTTTTTCCTTACTTTGGCTGCATACCAGGATCAGCTTGAACTGGCTTACGGATTGAATCAACTGGGTGTGAGTCCCACTCTCGGTTGGTTCCCTTCCAAAAAGAAAGAGGAGACCGCCTCTTTCATCCAAAAGCATCTCGTGGATTTAGAAGGCCGAGCCAATTTCGTGAAGGCAGGGGTTCAACTGGTTGATGGGTTGGGATTGGTCCGGCTGGCCAGCTTCATACCCAAAGAAGAGCGGGTTATCCAAAAAGACCTGGGAAGCGATTTATGAAAAAGTTTTTTGGAGTTGGCGTCTTATTTGGCCTAATCTGGCTCTTCTTCTGGCCCACGCCAATAGACCCTGTCAGTTGGGAAGCGCCACCAGCTCCTGCTCTTGAGGGCGTATTCCAGGTTAATCGGGATCTTTCAAACGTTGAAAGACTAGAGCTTGACTCCAGTTACGGTCCGGAAGATGTTGCAATAGACCTCAATGGGCATATTTATGGCGGATTGCAAGACGGAAGGATTGTGAGATTTCACGGGCAGACATTAGAGCCAGAGACATTTGCCCAGACCGGGGGACGGCCTCTTGGGCTTCATTTTGATGCTTTTGGAAATCTCATTGTGGCCGACGCTTACAAGGGCTTGCTGTGCATCGATTCCGATGGCGGCATAAAAACTTTATCCACAGAATCCGAAGGTCTCCCTTTTGCTTTTACAGACGATGTCGATATCGCCGGAGATGGAACCATATATTTCACCGATGCCTCCCATAAGTTCAATCAGGCAAATTACAGGCTGGACGCCATGGAGCACAGACCAAACGGACGGCTTTTGGCTTACAATCCGGAAACTCAGGAGACGCGCACTGTTTTGGCTGATCTCTATTTTGCGAATGGGGTTGCGGTTAGCCCCAATCAGCAATACGTCCTGGTAAATGAGACATGGGCTTATCGGGTTCGTCGTTACTGGTTGGAGGGACCCAAACAGGGGACATCCGATATTTTTATAGACAACCTGCCCGGCTTCCCTGATGGAATCTCTGCTGGCGCAGATGGTTTCTGGCTGGCCATCGCATCACCAAGAAACCCTCTGGTTGACCGGTTGGCGGACAAACCCTTTCTACGAAATGTGATTGTCCGGCTCCCTGAGAGTGTACAACCCGATGCAAAACCCTACGCCTTTGTTTTAGGTTTGGATTTTAATGGCGCTGTTATTCACAATCTGCAAGAGCCGGAGGGGAAACCCTTCAAGATAGTAACCTCAGTCCAGGAACAGGGAAGCACTCTGTATCTTGGCAGTCTGAAAGATACCGCCATTGGGCGAATCCCCCTGCCGAAGACTAAGAAGTAGAAGAAAGGCGGCGCCAAAGGGCCGCCTGTTAAATGGGATCTAAAAAATTATCGGGACAGACCTGCGATGCTTGAGATGAGGCCAATTACAGAGCCAAAAACGCCACCCCAGACAACCAACCAGCCTAAATGACTTCGGATCATTTCCTGGACAATCTCCTTCACCATTTGAGGCGTCAATTCCTCGAGACGGGCATCCACCATTTCACTTATTTTGGTTTGCCAGGTATCATGGAGGCTTTCCGAGGCCTGATTGGAAAGTCTGGAATAGAAATCCGGAGACTGAGTCATGATAATAAGTTTTTCTTTCAGTGTCTTGGCAAAGGGTTCCCGCATGGGCTCCAGCGCTGCGGATCCGCCAAACATGCCCAGCATGCCGCCAAACTTGGAAGCTTTGATCACCTCAACAAACCCGTCAAAGATGAGATTATAGTTCAGATTTTCAATGATGGGGTGGAGGTCTGGAGTAGAGCCTGCGCCGCCTTTAATAAACTTCTTGATATTATCCGTTGTGAAGAATTGATCCATAATCATATTTCGAATCGCGTCTTTAAAGGCTTCGAACTTCAGTGGGATAATGCCAGAGCCATACAGACCTGGCACCTTTTCAAAAAGCATATGAACCGCCAGCCAGTTCGTAACCGCTCCGGAAAAGCCAAAAAAACCCATGTATAAAATGTGTTCGCCAAAAGGGTCATCCAATAAATACCCCAAAATAATGAGAACCGCGCAAAGCATATTTGTCGCTAAACTCTTGTTCATTCCTACTCCCTTCCCAATTCTGCCAAGACGTTGAAAATAAATACGCCTTCCGCCTCTTCACATTTTAAATCGAGGTCAAAATCAAAATAGCTCGACGGATCCAACCTGGAAGATCGCCGTCCCAAAGGCCTGAGCCAGCGAACCGTCATTCCGCAACTTTAGAAGTATACATGGGAACCCCCTGTTTCGGGAAGAACCAACCGCAGAACCTGGAATGAGACCAGGTATATGGACCGCATTCAGCAAGCCTTTGGTGCGCTGCAAAGCCAATGTCCCAATCCCAATGCTACAATTTCCCATTCTTGGCAAAACAGGCTACACTATGGTCTGTCAGATTGTTCAATACATGCATGAATGGAGTGGTTATGGGATATCTGGACTGGACAGTTGTGGTGATTTATCTCAGTGGCGTGCTCGCCGCTGGTCTCTGGCTGGGCCGTAAAGAGGAGACCATGGAAGATTATTTCCTTGGGGGACGAAGCATTCCATGGGGGGCCGCCCTGTTGTCCATGGTTGCAACTGAAATCAGCGCCGCCACCTTTTTGGGAGCGCCAGAACAAGGCTATACCCGGGATTTCACCTATCTTCAGTTTGGGTTGGGCTCCATTCTGGCCCGATTTGCCCTGGCTTTCCTTTTTATTGGTTTGTTCTATCGGCTTAAAATCTACACGGTTTATGGATTCTTGGCCCATCGTTTTGGATTTGCTAGTAAGAACTCCGCGGCTGGCGCCTTCCTTCTAGGTCGCTTTTTTGCAGGTGGTTCGCGTCTGTTTATTGCCTCATTGGCAGTGAAGGTGGTCACCGGATTGGACTTGTCCTATTCTATTATTGTTCTGGGATTCATTGCGATGGTTTACACGTTTTTTGGCGGCATCAAAGCGGTCATATGGACCGATGTCATCCAGGCTTTTGTGCTTGTTGGCGGGGCCATCCTCAGTATCCTGTTTTTGTTAGGAGATATTTCTCTAAGTATTCCGGAAATCATGGGCATGTTGGGAGAGGCAGGCAAGTTCCGGCTTTTTGACACCACCCTCGTTGGCCCGGATGGCGACCTTCGGTTATTTTCACAGGCCTATCACTTCATCCCGGCAATCCTGGGCGGGTTTTTCCTTACCATGGCGACTCATGGTACAGATCAGGCTATGATCCAGCGTTTATTGACTTGCAAGGACAGCATGAAGGGTAAATTCTCCATGGTGGCGTCGGGCTTTCTTGGCATTGGTGTTATGACTTTGTTCCTGATTATAGGCATGTTATTGTTTGTTTATGTGCAGACTATGGATGCGGAAAACCCCATGGCGACAATTGCCAACACGCTTAAAGCCAACGGACAAAATGGGAACTTCTACCTCCATTATATCGTGCGGCAACTGCCTGATGGAATTTCTGGAATTATTATTGCCGCTGTTCTTGCGGCTGCCATGTCCAGTATCGATTCGGAGCTGAACGCCATGAGCGCTACCTTTGTGAACGATTTTTATTTACCCTACATCAAACCTCATGCGGAAAATGCCCAGATCATGCAGGTTTCCAAATGGGGTACCGTGGTTTTTGGGGTGCTGCTTATCGGGGTGGCCGTTCTCATCGCCGATTATTATGAAAGCAATCCTGAAACAGATCTTCTCAGTATTGCATTGGGTGTGATGACTTTGTTCTATGGCGGTCTTTTGGGATTGTTTCTGGCCGGTGTTCTCACCAAGAAACGAGGC
>JBNKOV010000301.1:0-6451 GCA_050294955.1 Holophagae bacterium | reverse complement strand
GATGAAGAACCTCGATCTGACGGAGTCCACGCTGCCAAACCAATAGCACGAAGCCAAAGGAGATTCATTAAGAAAACCTCAGATCCGAGAGAACACCGGGATAAAATGGTGAACAACACAAACACATAGAGATGCAAAAATTGGTTTTTCTATTAAAAACAACAAGATTGCAACCGATTTATGGAGGTCACCGTCCTCCCTCCCTTATTTGATTATTGGAATGAAAACTAGATCTTGCCTCACTTCTAATATAGGAAATGTGAAAATGAAATTGGGAAGTGGTAAGGAGCCCCAACCCTCTAGGGTCCTATATATAGGCCCAGACAAAAGGCTAAAATGACACATACCCTACTCATGGTCTCCTCCTTGGGATTGGGCGCTTGAAAACCCGGCGATAACTTGATCCTCAAGAAATTCGCTGAACTCATCCGCATCGGGCGGCGTGAGGGGGGCAAGCATCAGTTTGCCCATCTTTTTTCTCATTCCGCCTGTGATGTGGAAAAAGGCCATGCTTGAAATAATATGAAAGTAGCAGCACACAGGGTTCAACTCGCGCAGAACGCCCGCTTTATGCCCCCTTTCGAGAATCGCGGCGAGAATGCCGATGGCTTCAGGTCCATGGGTTGGAGGCCGCTCCATGTGCCGAGCGCCTGTGGCCGCCTCAAAAATGAGGATGCGAGGCAAATGGGGATGGTAATTGGTGATCATGGCAATGGACTTCACATAACTGCGAAGCTGGTCAATAGGCGAATCGTCTGGGTTGATGGCGCCCTGTAGGCGCTCCATGAACGCAGCGCTGAAGTCGTCCATAATTGCTTGAAACAACATGGTTTTGGACCCGAAATAATAGTTGATCAGGGCCTTATTGACCCCGGCTCTCGATGCAATCTCATCCACGCGCGCCCCATCAAACCCCTTCTCTGCAAAAACCTCGCAGGCCGCATTTAACAGCAGCTTACGCCTCTCCTCCCTTTTCTTCACGGGCGATTTGGCATCAACCATGACGACCTCCTCCATGGGAAAGAACTCCCAAAATGGCGTTGCTTAAACGAACGTTTTAAACAACTGTTTAAAACATACGTTTAAAAACAAAAATGCGCAAGGGTTCTTTTCAAGAAAAGACCTGACGCACTGAGATGCCAGGGTTTTTGCACAACTAGAAAAGGCGGCCTCGCCCTAGGCGCAACGATCCCAAGCCCAAGAAATAGTCCGATTGGGCTCCCATGAAGTTCGATTTAAGACCTGAGTCAAACACAGAAGCAAGGTGCTTTTGCCCGCTTTAATGACACTGCGCGCCAGGGTTAGAACCCCGTGCAGAGAGAAAGGGCGTTAACTGGAATGATCCGCTACAATAACCCAGTCGCCGTCGATCTTCTTCCATATCAGCGTAAAGTGGCCTTGAAGATCCTCCAGGTCTTTCCGATCCAGCGCCCACTTCCCCACCATGAAGATGTGCTGGGCGCTCAGTTTCTCGGTCTTAACGATCTCAAAATTCAACTTGCCCATGGCCTGCTTGTTGGGATATCTGCGTTTATATCGATCAAGGGTGGGCTGCCACCCATAAGTAACGGTATCCTTGGTCACAAATGTCAGATTTTCGGACTTCCAATAATGGGTCATGAAGCCGTCTATATCTCCCTTGTTCCAGCTAGATTGTTGGAGTCTGAGCAGATGGGTCACGGCGTTGATGTCGTCATTTTGCTGGGGGAAGGTCAATAGAATCCATAAAAAGATACACATGGATACACCTCGTTTATATATAGGTTATTTAGAGCGTGGGCCAATGAGGGTTCGTTGGAAGAAATGGACGCGATGCCCCTTTTTTACGCGATACATTTGGGCGGGCCTGAAATTGCCCAACCGCATTTTGCCAGGGATGGGTACAACAATATCGGCCTCTTTGATTCGCCGCCGAAAGGCGCTTTTCTCCAGGGTGGTTTCCATGATAATTTCGAATACGGTTTTCAGGTCTGTGAGAGTGAAGGCTTTGGGGAGGAGATGCACGGGCAGAGCGGTGTAGGCGACTTTATTGCGCAATCGCTCCAAGGCGTGCGCATAAATGGAACCGTGGTCAAACGCCAGTTCCTCTAAAATTGGGTCATCTACGTCAACCCACAAGGTTTGTGATGCGACGCCTGGCTTGATGCGTATGTCTTCGATGTTGATCAAAGCAAAATAGGCCACTGTGACGGACCAACCACGAGGATCCCTGGTGAGGTTGCCGATAGTTTCCAATTGCTCCAGATATGGACTTTCCACGCCGGTTTTTTCCTTTATTTTTCTCAAGGCCGCGCTCTCAAGGCTCTCATCGCAGTCAACATCCAAAAAGCCGCCGGGAATAGACCATTTCCCCTCCTCAGGATCAGCCTCCCTATTCATAACCAGCACCTGCAATCGGCTGTTTCTAACGGTGAAAATAACCACATCCACCGTGACCATGGGACGACGAATGCTATCTACATCAAAAGACGCCAGGTAGTTCTCTTCACTAATCGATTGATGACCCATTTAGGAACGCTCCTCTGCCTTGATCCCAACATTTCAACAAGATACGGCCTTGATTGCAAGCTTTTTTCACGTTTCGAGCCGATCAAGGAAACCAAGGCCGGAATTTGTACCTTTCTCAACAGCGAAGATAGATTTCACAGCCATGATCAGACCAGGGATTGTGACTGTCGCCAGCAGGAAGACGAAGCCAGGATCCTTGGGAATATACCCCGTTTTCATCTGCAAAGGAACCACTTATAACAAACATCTCCGCGCCGGCGTCAAAGCGGCGGCTTTGGAACCGAACACCCGGCGACCATTGCTCCAAATACATGCGTTCCTCATGGCCCTCTTCCCTGTAGAGAACCTTGCGTAAAACACCGGACTTCGCGCTCTCGCTCCAAACCATGTCAGAAGTCTGTAAGGCGAGCTGACTGCGGTCTAAACCTGGGTATTGGCGCAACTTCACAAAAAGCACACAGCCGGGTTGGGAATAAGGAGCGTGACAGAAGCCTTCAGGATTCAGAAGGTAGGAACCAGCCGGCCAATGCCCCTGTTCATCGGAGAACACGCCGGACAGCACCAGAATCTCCTCTCCCTGGGGATGAGGATGTTGGTGAAACGACGCCCCGGGATCATAACGCACAACCGAAGTTACGGCGCCCGCCTCAACCCGGCCCGCCAAATAAACCCGCTTACGCCAGACCGTGGGACTGGGACTGGGCCGCCACTGCATTTCGCCGGTATGAACCACAGCCCGAAGAGACATATCCGCATTCAGCATTTCCACATCATTCATACAGGCCTCCCTCATGGTTTAACATCTTAAACCTCATCTTTCTTCCCATCAAGCATGAGAAAGGATAACGCAGGGAAACAGGGCCGCCATTGCTATCCACAGGCCATTGATATATGATGTTGTTTGCTTATAGATGTCTCAGTCATTGGAAGGGTGGGGACCCAGTCCAATGCTCCGAGAGCGGTACGCTTGGAGGTATTATGAAAAAACTGGCATGGATTGCCCTTATCCTGCTCCTGGTTCCCGGGTCGGCAGCAGTAGCCAAAAAGAAGAAGAATAAAGGAAAAAAGGAAGAACAGAAGACAGAGAAGAAAGCGGATATTTTAAAACCGGGAACCTTCTCCGGCCTGAAACCCAGAAATATTGGCCCCGCATTGACTGAAGGCAGGATCACGGATCTGGCGGTCCATCCCGACCACGATGCGACCTGGTTTGTAACCATCGCAGCGGGAGGCGTTTGGAAAACCGTAAACGCAGGAACAACTTGGACGCCAATTTTCGACAGCACCAGTTCCTATTCGGTTGGCTGCGTCACCATAGACCCCAGTAATCCAGATACCATCTGGATTGGCTCTGGTGAAAACAACAGCCAACGCAGCGTGGGATACGGCGATGGCGTTTACCGGTCTACCGATGGTGGCAAGTCGTGGAAGAACATGGGCCTGAAGGAATCGGAGCACATCGCCAAAATCATGGTTGATCCCCGAAACTCCGACGTGGTTTTTGTTGCGGCCCAAGGCCCACTCTGGTCTGCCGGCGGCGATCGCGGCCTGTATAAAACCACGGACGGCGGCGAAACCTGGGAAAAAGTTCTTGAGATTAGCGAGCATACCGGCGTCACCGATCTGGTGTTCGATCCCCGCAATCCCGACGTGCTTTACGCGGCCTCCTATCAACGCAGACGCCATGTCTGGACGCTGATAAACGGCGGCCCCGAGTCTACTATTTACAAGTCAACCGATGGCGGCAAGAACTGGAGAAAGATTAAAAAGGGACTGCCGGCGGGCGACCTGGGCCGCATTGGTCTGGCCATTGCGCCTTCGAACCCGGACACCCTCTACGCCATTGTTGAAACGGCGGATGGCGGTGGGTTCTATCGCTCCACCAATCAGGGCGAAACCTGGAAGAAACAAAGCAGTTATTTAAGCCGTAGCCCTCAATATTATCAGGAAATCATCGTCGATCCCCTGGACGAAGACGTTATTTACTCCAATGACACCCTGCTCCACCGCTCAGAGGACGGCGGAAAGCGGTTCTCTCGCGTAGGCGAGGAACACAAACACGTGGACAACCATGTCACCTGGATCGATCCCAAAAGAACGGACCACCTGCTGGTAGGCAGCGACGGCGGCCTGTATGAAAGTTTCGACCGAGGCGCAACCTGGTTCTATAGAGGCAATCTGCCAATCACCCAGTTCTACAAAATTGCGGTGGACAACGACATGCCCTACAATGTGTACGGCGGAACGCAGGACAACTTCTCTCTCGGGGGACCCTCTCAAACCTATAATGTACACGGCATCCGCAATTACGACTGGTTTGTAACCCATGGCGGCGATGGCTTTCAGTCTCGCGTGGACCCAAATGATCCCAACACCGTGTACTCGGAATCACAACACGGCGGCCTGGGTCGCTACAACCGAACCACCGGGGAGCAGATCGGCATCCAACCCCAGCCAGGCCCGGGCGAAGACTCCCTGAAATGGAACTGGGACGCGCCGCTGATCATTAGCCCTCATGATTCGAATCGCCTGTACTTTGCGGCAAACATCCTGTTCCGCAGCGATGACCGGGGCGATTCATGGAAGGCAGTCAGCCCGGATCTCACCCGCGGCATCGACCGCAACAAGCTGAAGGTCATGGGCCGAGTTTGGGGCGTTGATTCGGTTTCTAAAAACAGATCCACCTCCATCTACGGCAACATTGTGGCCCTCTCCGAATCTCCCGTAAAGGAAGGTTTGATCGCTATCGGCACTGACGACGGCCTCATTCAAATCACCGAAGACGGCGGCGCGAACTGGCGCAAAATTGACGCCATCCCCGGCATTCCCGAAATGACCTATGTGAACCGTCTGGAAATGTCCCGTTTCAACGAGAATGTGATCTACGCCGCCTTCAACAACCACAAAATGGGCGACTTCAAACCCTACCTCCTGCGCAGCGACGACCTGGGCAAAACCTGGACTTCCATCTCCTCCAACCTGCCAGAACGGGGCTCGGTTTACTCTATGCTGGAAGACCATGTGGAGAAGGATCTGCTGTTTGTAGGCACCGAATTTGCTGCGTACTTCACCTTGGACGGCGGCAAGAAGTGGATTAAATTCAGCGGCATTCCCCCTATCGCCATTCGCGACATGGCCATTCAGGAAAGAGAAAACGACCTGGTGTTCGGAACCTTCGGCCGCGGCTTCTATATCCTGGACGACTATTCGCCCCTGCGTAAACTGACTGCCGAAGCGCTGGAAAAAGAGTCTATGACCTTCCCGGTCAAAGATCCCTATCTCTATGTGCCCCAAAGCCCCATGGGCGGGAATGGCAAGGCTTATCAGGGCGACAACCTCTATGTTGGCGAGAACCCCGAATTCGGCGCTATCTTCACCTATTACCTGGCCGATCCGCCCAAGACCCTGAAGCAGGAGCGGAAGAAGAAGGAAGGCGAAATCAAGAAAGATGGCGGCGATAATTTCTACCCCTCCTGGGATGACCTTCGCAAAGAGGAACGTCAGGAAAAGCCCCATGTTTTGATCACGGTTAAAGACGCCAACGACCATATTGTGCGACGCTTGACCGGCAAGGCCTCCAAGGGCTTCACCCGAGTCGCCTGGGACCTCACTCATCCTTCCGCCATGCCGGTTAGAGAAGGAAGAGGCGGCGGAAGAAGCGGCCCCATGGTTGCTCCTGGCCTCTACAAGGTTTCCATGGAGCTGGTGGTTGACGGAAAACCCACGCCCTTCGGCGAAACCAGAAGCTTTACCGTGAAGCTGCTGCCGAACGCGGCTGCTGACGAACAGGAGAACAAGGAACGGGTTGCTATTCAGAAGAAGGTGATGGACCTTATGCGCGCCATGATAGGCGCTTCTCAGGTTATGGACGACGCAGAGAAGCGGATCCAAATGGTGAAGAAGGCGATTCCCGAAACGCCCTCCACCGAGGCTTCGCACATGG
>JBNKOV010000300.1:0-6480 GCA_050294955.1 Holophagae bacterium | reverse complement strand
TATCACATTCCGAAATTTTCATTTCGGACTGTGAACAGTTTTTCAAAAGAAAGTCAAATTTTATAAAGGATTTTATTTATTTTTATTTAAAAATAGTTTTATATGAATTTATCTTAAATTTAAAATAAATTTATAAAGTCAAAAGATTTATTTGGTGTTTAAAATATTCATTTGTATTGCGAATATTTTCAAACAATTTACTTATTTTTAATTCTCTTAAAATCATTCAAAAGATTTAAGCTTGATTTCAATTTCAAAATCTTCCTTTGATTTATTCTGGCTCAGTTTAAACTTGCCAACCAGAGATTGGACGGTCATTTCAAAGCCGGTGATGGCGGCTGTTTTGCTCTCTAAAAAGTCCGACGGCAATCCGTCCATGGCAAAGCCGTCTGGGGTTTCAAATTGCTGGATCTGTTTCCTCAAAATACCTTCGAGTCGATCTGGATCCACTATTTCAACTGGCCGACCCCTGGCGTGAACAACAGCGTAATTCCATGTAGGAACCTGAGGTTCTGAGCGATAGGCCAATGGTGAAATGTAACCGTGGGGACCGTGGAAGATTAGAGTGGCCGGTCTCTCTCCGTCAAACAACGCTCTCATTTTATTGGCGCGAGCGAGATGACCGACAATTTTGGTTGCGGTCCCTTCCCGGACCACTAGCACCGGAAGGTGCGCAATTTCAGGCTCATGATTGGAATGACACATGATCATGGTCGCAAATGGCCAGGCCTCCATGCAGGCGAGAAGCCGATCTTCATCCAACTCCTTAAAAACCGATGGCGTATACATGCGCTCACTCCCTGCTTATAGGCTCCATGATTCATACGAAAACTGAAGCGATTTGCTAATATATTATCATTGTATTTTCTGAGCGGCGCCCAGGCACTTAAGGATTATAATGGCCACAGGCACAAGATCCTAAAAAAATGACCATTAAATTACAACGAATGGAGGTTCCATGAAACGGACTTATTCAATGGCGTTTACCCTGATTTTTACTATCGCCCTTATGGGGCAGCGACCCGAAGGCGTCACCGACAGGCCGGAGTTTGCGGCGCAGCAGAGCTTTATCTTTGTGTTTCACGATCATGTGAAATCCGCAGATGTCCGGGGACTGGCGCGGGCAATGGCTGCGAGAAACGGCGGCCAGCTTGAACACATCTATGGGACTGCTCTTAAAGGTTTTTCAGCCAAAATCCCCGAAAGCGCAGCCCGAAACCTGGCCAGCCGCAACCCTCAAATTGCATATTACACGCCAAACGGCGTTGCCTATGGCATGGGCACGCCCGTCTCCGCCAGAGTTGGCGGCCAGGCCAAGCCGGGCGGCGGACCGCCTCCCCAAACCACGCCCTATGGCATTGCGCGCGTAAACGGCGGAACCACCACTTCTAATGCAACCGCCTGGGTGATTGATTCGGGCATCGACCTGGATCATCCCGACTTAAACGTAGATGTAGCCCGCAGCATCTCCTATATCAGCTACGGCGGCCCTAGCAATATGGACCCCGATGATTACAACGGACACGGCACCCACGTAGCAGGCATTATAGCCGCGATCGACAACAGCGATTACACCATAGGCGTGGCGCCAGGAACCACCGTCGTATCCGTCCGGGTGCTGGGCCGCAACAACTCGGGCTCATGGGCCGATATTATCGCAGGCATTGATCATGTCGCTGCCAACGCCGCGCCCGGAGACGTGGCCAACATCAGCATTGGCGGAAGCTATAACCAGGCCGTAAACGACGCCATTATTGCA
Source organism: Holophagae bacterium (assembly GCA_050294955.1). Taxonomy (GTDB): domain Bacteria; phylum Acidobacteriota; class Holophagae; order Acanthopleuribacterales; family Acanthopleuribacteraceae; genus JBNKOV01. The sequence continues at coordinate 4,721 of JBNKOV010000300.1, read as the reverse complement.
GCTTCCGCAATCTGCCCGTTCACCATCTCCGCAGGCAACGACGGGAACTTCACAGGCGATGTCTCGCCCGCTAGCGCGGAAGGCCCCAATCTATACAGCGTTTCCGCCATCGACGTAAACGATAATCTGGCGTCCTGGTCCAATTGGGGCGTGCCTCCCGTTGATTGGGCGGAGCCGGGCGTCAGCGTGCTTTCCTTGTATAGAGACGCCGGAACAGCCACCTATAATGGCACTTCCATGGCGGCGCCCCATCTCGCGGGCCTGCTGCTCCTTGGCAATGTTTCCAATGGCGGCTTCACCAATAATACCGATCCCAACGGTGACGCTCACCCCATTGGCGTCCACTAATGGCCGACTTTTTTAGCCCCAATAACCCATAACGAAAAAAATGGGCCGGGTGCGAGTCCGGCCCATTTGTGGGATGGAAAGCCGCAATATGCGGCTGAGGGGGACTTTTCAGTCCTTTGAAAAACAAGGGTGGAGATTTGCAGCGATCCACCCACGACCTTAAGCCGTTTCGTTTTCCTACCTTATATGACGAGTCTTTGGGATGAAAAGTTTAACCCTGACCAAAATTATACAACTTTTTACAAGTGACCCTATTATGGCCACAAGATTCACCTCTCATTAAGGGTTTCCGTTGGGTTACCGAGGGTGATGGAGTATACTAAATCGGGTCGCGTCCAGTTGTGGCGTCTAAGTAGAAACGGGATGAGGAGATACGATGAGTTTTGTGAAGGCGAAGACCATGCCCGGTGTTATGGAACTACTACCGTTAGAGCAAGTTGCATTTCAGCGCATGCTGGGGGTTATCAGAAGCGGTTTTGAGCGATTCGGCTTTTTGCCCATCGAGACGCCCGTGCTTGAGTATGTCGATGTTTTGTTGCAGAAGACAGGCGGCGATACGGAGCGTCAGGTGTATTTTGCTCAGTCTACCGGTTCCCGGCAACAGGGAAGAGATCCAGAACTGGCGATGCGATTCGATCTCACCGTGCCCCTGGCCCGTTATGTCGCCGAACACGAACGCAAGCTCACCTTCCCATTCAGACGTTACCAGATCCAGCGGGTCTACCGGGGCGAGTCCGCCCAGAAAGGGCGATTTCGCGAGTTTTACCAATGCGATATCGACGTTATTGGCAAAGACCAGCTCAGTCTCCAGTACGATGCTGAAATTCCAACCGTCATCTACCATGTATTCACCGAGCTTGGCGTTGGTCCCTTCACCATTAACTTGAACAACCGCAAGCTGATGATGGGCTTCTTCGCAGAGATGGGAATCATCGAAAAGGATGAACAAACCCGTGTCTTGAGAGAGGTGGACAAGCTGGACAAAAGAGGCCGAGGCCGGGTGGTGGAAACCCTCACTGGCGAGGGTTTTGAACTGCAAAAGCAGACCGTTGAAAAAATTATGGACTTTGTCGATATGAAGGCGGAATCCAACGCGGCATGTCTACAGGCTCTAAAGGACATGGGCATCCAAGACCCTTCATTCATGGAAGGACTCGCCGAACTGGAAACGGTGATCAAGGCTCTGGACGCTGGCGGCGTCCCGGAAAAATTCGCCACCATCAACCTGTCCATCGCTCGGGGCCTCGACTATTACACCGGCACCGTTTACGAAACCATCCTCGACGACCACCCAAACATCGGGAGTGTTTGTTCCGGCGGACGTTATGAAAACCTGGCCGGCTTCTATACCAAAACGCACTTGCCAGGCGTGGGCATCTCCATTGGGGCCACCCGCCTGTTTTACCAGCTCATGGAGGCAGGACTCGCAACAGCCCAAGAATCCACGATTCAGGTGCTCGTCACCCGCATGGATCCCACCCTCATGTCCGATTATCTCGGCCTGGCCAGCAAGCTGCGAAAGGGCGGTTTGAACACCGAAGTCTTTCACAGAGACCAAAAGCTGGGCAAGCAGTTGAAATACGTCACCAATCAGGGCATCAGATTCGCCATTATTCGGGGACAAGACGAGGCGGAACGAGGAACCGTGGTCGTTCGGGATCTGGCCAATAGTGAACAGTTCGAAGTAACAGAAGATGAGATGGTTAAAGCCATCCGTGAGCGGCTGCAGCAGCCCAACGGCTAGTGGAATGGGGCATGGGAACGCCCCATTTACAGGCCTCAAAATAATTCAGGGCGCGCGGATTGCCATCATGGGTCAGAATTGAGTTATAATATCAGTGGTTTCACGGTGAGGAGGGACATTGGCAAATCCACATATACTTTATATTGATAATGACTTTGATTCCAAAAAACGGGCGATCATCAAACTATACTCCAACGACATGGAAGTATTGCCGGTATCCAACATCAAGGAAGCCCTGATTATCCTGCGTAATTTCCAGACAGACCTGATCATTTGCGATATGCACCTCGCCGACGGGGACGCTGCCCACCTCATTCAAACCGTGAAAGCGTCCAACACCTTCAACCGCATCCCCATCATCGTGGTCAGCACTCATCTGGACGAGATGGAGCGCCAACAGGTCTTGCGCATGGGCGCCTCGGCCCATCTCTTAAAAGATGACGAGGAATTCATCCAAATCGTCAAAGACACCGCCACCATTCATGGAAAAGACTATCAGGAAACCTCCATGGGCATATCCGGGCAGTTGGCGACCATGAAGATTGTGGATCTCATTACCCACCTCGCAGAGGAAGAGGGTTCGGGAGCCATTACAATAGACGGCCCCAATGTAATGGAAATCCATTTGCGAGAAGGCTTTATTGTTCACGCCCGCCATGGAATCACCGTGGGAAAGAAGGCGCTGTTTCGTTGCCTGCGCATTGCCGAAGCCGCTTTCCATTTCAAGAATTACGATTCTGGGGTAGAAGCCACTATTGAAAATACCGAATTAGCCATATTGTTGGAAGAGGCCAGGATCTCCAATGAAAAACTCATGGCCAATTCCCATAAACTACCCAATTCCAGCTACAGAGTGAGAGTGCTCCAGTCGGAGAACCTGCAGAAGACCAACCTGAAGGCCGAAGCCCGCGCCGCCCTGGAAATTTTCAAGAAATACCCCAGAATTGGCGCCTATCTGGATCGTCTCAACCTGCCCGACATCCTTTGCTACGAGTATTTAATCACCTTTGTTGAAAAGGGATACATCGAGCTGGTAACTGAGAGAAAACCCGTAAGAGTGCTCACAGACACCTGTTGCGACCTCACCGATTCAGAACTGGCCGAACTGAATATCGCTCGCCTGCCGCTTACCCTCAATATTTCTGGCGAAAAATTTGGCGACCAACCCAGAGACCTCGGTCCTCTCTATGCGAAAAAGTACAAGCACCTGGAGCAGGGTAAAATCCTGTTGCCGGAAGAGCCCTTCATCGAAAAAACCTACAGAGATCTGGTTCCAAAGCACGACTGCCTCACCATCCTGAGCGGCGCAACCCCGCTATTTGACAAGGTGCAGACCCTGCAAACCAAAATCATTGAAGACGGCCTGAACGGAAAATCGCTTCTGGCCAACGAACTCACCACATTAAACAGTCACAGCAACGCGCTGGGTCTCAGCATCTTAACCCGATACGCCGCACGACTGGCCGCAAAGGGCATGCATATTGAACTCATAGAAGAGCGCCTCTTACAGGCCATGGCCAAGCTGCACTTCTTTGTAGCTGTCGCTCCTGAGCGCTCCTTCCTGGTGAAGAAGGGCAATGCGCCGGTTATTCTCTCGTGGGAAAGCGATCATTTCCAGATCGCGCAACGCCTCGCCAAGGGCGAACCCGTTGCGCCAGCTCTGGTGGGCGAAGTCAGTCGCAGACTCGACAGAAAGTCGAAACTGCATGTTGCCGTGGGTCATATCAGATCTCTGAAATCTGCCGACGCCCTTCGCCAGACCATGATGCAGCAACTGGGTTTAAGCAAATTGCCCATTAAAGAAATCGGCCCTCTGGCTGGCTATCAGCTTGGTGAGGGCGCGATTGGCGTTGCGTTTTTTCAAGAATAAGTCCCAATATAGTCCCATTTTTCAGGAGACCGGTACCTCATGTCAGAAGAAATTGAGATTAAGTTTGCCCTGGATCCAAGCCACAAGGATCTGATTGCCCAGACATCGCTGATCGCAGGCGCTAAAAACAAGGGAACCAAGCGTGTAGTGAGCGCTTATTACGACACGCCCACCCTCCAGCTTCGCGCAGAGGGCATTGGCTTCCGTGTTCGAAAAGCAGGAGAGGCATGGCTTCAAACCGTTAAAAGCGAGGGCAAGCAGGTTGCGGGGTTGTCTGCAAGGGAAGAACACGAAGTCTCGCTGGACCAGGAGCATGCAGATCTCGACAAGCTTAAGGGAACCCGTTTTCACCAGATCATAGCGCCCCTTTCCGATCAGTTGAGTGAAATCTTTGTCACCGATTTCCACCGCACCAAATGGATTCTTGAGTTGAGAGAGGACACCAAAGTGGAAGTGGTTCTCGACGACGGCTGTATACGATCAGGAGACCATTCCAGTCCCCTGCTTGAAGTGGAAATGGAACTGTTAAGCGGATCTCGCGTCCCCATGGTGGAGGCCGCCTGTGAGCTGGCTCGTTCCGCGCCTCTACGTCTGGAAACCTTGAGCAAAGCCGCAAGGGGTCACAAATTAAACGGTCATTGGTTTCCCATTTCAGAACCCAAACCGCCTCAAACCCAAAGCCAGGAAGAGATCATGTTGTATCACCTCCAATGCCTCCAGCGGGGCGACACCATCGCCAGGCACAACGACCAGGCGGCC
>JBNKOV010000299.1:0-6487 GCA_050294955.1 Holophagae bacterium | reverse complement strand
CGTGAATGCGATTGCGTCTACTGCCAACACCTGGCTGGCCAGTCCTCTTTTCACGCCAGTCCCAGATAACCCGGGACGCCTGCTCCGCCATGACCTTCCAACTCCTTCCCAAACCCGTGTTAACTTTACAAGAAACCAGGGCCAAAAGACAAGAGCCAAGGAACCGGCAAACACCCGATTATTGAGACGAAAGAGCCAGGGTTGCGGCCAGCGTCACCCCCCGGAAGCGGGAATAACGCTGACCTGATTCTGGTTTACAGGTTCACTTCATCATGAGTGTCTGGACTTTCCGACCAGAGGAAGTTGGAAAGAGGGGTCGCCAGCCCGTCGTCCACCGCTGGAATCCAGAGGCCGCTGGAGTTCAGCACATGCATGGGCACGTCGAACTTCACACCGTCGCCCGTCACATGGCCCGCAGGCACGGGAATGCTGAGCGTCGCAACGCCCGAGGCGTTGGTCACAGCGCTCACAAAAGGCGTCGCCGTATTAAAGAAGGCGTTGGTCTGAGCCACAGGAACGCCCCCGGTAATGGTGGTGAAATGGCCGCGAACATTGGCCCCGGCAACCGGATTTCCATGACCGTCTTCAAGGGTGACATCGGCCCGATAGAACTGCTGTCCCCCGGAAGTCGCCACGTAGCAGGTCACGTCCGTCACAACCATAGCCCCGTTCACCACATCGGCAAGAGTAGCGTCGGTGAACACGGGCGTCAGAGTGGAGAACCCGTTTTGACCCTGGGTGATAATCTGCCAGTCATAGGGAACGCCCTCTTCGGTTTTGCGAATGAAAACCGTGTGATAGCGCTTCCACAGATTGGAGGTCGCCGTTGGCAGCGCGGGCGGGCTGGGGATGGGCAGCATGGGGTCGCCCTCAAACCGATTCAGGGGTCCGCCAGAGGGGCCAAAGGCAATTCTGGAGGGCGAATAGGTATCGGTCTGATAGGTGATCTTGATGCTGTTGGTGGTTGCCCACTCCACGGTCAGGGAGCCGGGCACAATGGCTGGCGAAGGATTGGAGGGCGCAACCGTTTCCGGCGTGGTTGGGTTGGGATCGTAACCGTCCCAATAACCGTCCCCGTCGGTGTCCGGATTGACCGGATCGGTTCCACCCGCAATCTCATCGCGATTCAAAACGCCGTCGCGGTCTCGATCAACGCCAATCCTGGATCCAGACCCCAGGGGAACGCCCATAATCAACCACCGGGCCGCCCCGGCGGAAACCGTACTCTGAAGCGTGGCCAGGGTCACAGCCCCAAAGACAGAGTCGTCCACCGTAAACAACTGAGTGTTTGGATCATAGACAAGACCATAAGCATCCCAGCTCACGCCGTTGAACACCCAGCCTCTCACCGCAACATCGATATGACCCCCGTTGGCCTGAGCCACCGGGAAGCTCCCCGCTGTGGGGTTGTTCACATCCAAGATTTCCATCCAATGGGCGGCGGGCGGCACGCCCGAGTCCCATTCGTCCATCAGGTTTTGCAATTGCGCTTGTTTGGTGGGGCCAACGCCTGAAAAGAAGGTGGTTAGAAAGTCGTCCGACGAATCGTTGGCGCCGGAATGGAAGAAGCCAACGCCGGTCATGGCCGCAAGGCTCAGGGGCGGGTTCAACACCGCATTTTCCCATACCGCCAAATCCGAGGTTTTGGTCCACATCCCTCGCAGTTGCGCGGTTTTAATGACCACGTCGGGAGCGCCGCCAATAGGCGTATTCTGGTCCAAGAACTGGATTTGCCCATCGGTCTGACCCGCGTCTGTTCCGGTGGGAATGGCGTGACAGGACACGCACATCAAATTCCCATCGGTCTGATCGTGCAGGAATACGTCAAGGCCTGCTTTGGCCTTTTCGTTCGTGCCGACGCCGCTGAGGTTGCGGTTCATCTGCTGGAACGGGTTGGCTGGATAGACCGTGTTGAAGATGTACTCCTTCATCTTTGCAAAATCGGACTCAGACAATTTGGTCCCCTGGAGCAGGCCCACAAAGGCGTCGTTGAAAGCGTCCAGATCCTCCTGTTCCCCGCGCCAATGGTAGCCGGGAACCCCGCGCAGCGACCGCAAATCCTGGGTTTGCATAACCCCCTTGTGGTCTTTCCAGAAAAGCGGCGGATTGGCCACGGTGTAGGGCGCTGGCGTGTCGTAATAACCCGATAGATTGAAGGCGCTTCCATCGTTGCGATTGTGGAGGTGACAGGACGCGCAGGAGGCCGTGCCGTCGCCGGAATTGGTGGGATCCAGGAAAATCTTTCGACCCTCCTTTACCGTATCATAGGTAGGATCGGTTAAGGCGATGGGATCAAAAGGATTACCGGAAGCCACCGACATCCATGAGGCCGGCAGGGACGCGCCGGCCAGGTCGTAGGCGGTTACCGAGTTTTCGGCCCGGTTAAAGGCGTAAAGCCTCTTAAAACCACGATGATAAGCTAACCCGAACGGTCCTGAATGGGACGGCATGGACCCGAGGAAATTGCCGTTGTGGTCGAATACCCCAATATTGGCCGAGCCGTATCCCGCAACAAAGATCCGATTGCGGTCATCCACAACCATGCCCGTGGGTTGAACCAGATGGGTTCGGTTTAAGGGTCCCATATCCTCTGTGGGCACAGGGGTCACCGTATTGGTGTTGAGATCCAAGATGGACAATTGATTAATGGCCACCCGACCTCCGGGGAAGGAAGGCTCCCCCAACAGGGTGTTTTGGGCGTCGGTGTTGGAAACAAAGATCTTGTTCTGACCGCCAATGGAGACCATGTTGTTGAGCACGGTGCCCGCGCCCTTGAATACGCCGCTCACCGTGTCCGATGAAGTGTCTATTTTCATGACGTCAAAATCGGGAAGCTCTCCGTTGACGGTTGTAAAAGTAGCGAGATCCACCATCTCCCACGTGGGCATGGGCAGATTGGGCGTCAACGTGTTGATGGCCAGGGTGTTGTTGCCCGACCTGTAGGAGCTCACATAGATGGCGCCGCGATGGGAAATCACCGCATTGGGCTCGTTCATGAAGGTGTTCCTGCCCTTGTGGTTCCACTGCAAGGGGATGTTCCTCAGCCAGGACTGGTTCGCCACATCGTAGACGATCAGGTGGTCCGTATTGAAGGACGACACATAGGCCTTGGAATAGTCATGGTTGAACGCCAACCCCGAGGGCGAATCGGCAAAGCGGGCGCCCGCCACCGTGGATGAGACCGGCGGACGCAAGACGTTGACAACGGTCCAGGTGGCCATATCGATAACGACCACAGACATTTGATGCCGCACCGTGACCCAAAGCTGGCCCCGGCTCACCAGCACTTCGTCGCCCGGCTGGGGTTCTTCCTCCTGGTCCGGGTCCACCACAACGGCAAACTCCAGGGGTTCTGCGACCGCGCAGGGTCCTTGACCCACAGGGATCTCGGCGACCAGGCTAAGATTTGGGGTTAATACGGTGACGGTTCCCTCCGCATCGTTTAGCACCACAATGTTGCCGCCGTTATGGGTTACCATGATCGGCTTGAGCATGATCGTCTCAAAATTAACAATCTCGCCCTGCACCCGGTCATAGAAAAACTCGTTGGGAAAAGGCGGGGTCTGGGGACTTGCGAACTGGTCCACAACCGCAGTCTGGGGCAAACCGGGATGGTTCTGGCCCCAAGCCATACTGCAAAACGCGCATAACAGCACGCAAATGAATCTCATTATTTTCATAATCTCTCCTCCTTTTTTTACTGTATCTCCTTAATATTCGATGAAAATCGACCTCATACTGAGCGCCGCACCACTTGGAAATAGCCTTAAAAGGTACGCGAGATTTACGGCCATACTTGATCATTGGGACCCGGCGGAAAGTTTGAGGATGAGAGGCCTGACCTCCCCGATCTCATTCAAAACGCACGCATTGGGAAAAAAAATGAAAAAGCCCAATAATCGTTGGACATCTAGAGGCAAAACTCGTATATAGTTGCTTGAAGCCTGCATTGTAGGGGTACACATGGGCACTGAAACGAACGAAACGGCGGCAGCGGATCCAATGATTGAGGGGCAAGCCTCTCCAGAAGCGGAAGCAGCCAAATCCGAACCCGAGCAGATAGGCGATATTTTTGAGGACAAGAACCAGGGCAGGTTCGGCACCTTCAATGGCGTGTTCAGGCCAACCATCCTCACCATCCTAGGGGTTATGATGTACCTGAGGGAAGGCTGGGTTGTGGGCAACTCGGGCCTCTTAGGCGCAATCCTGGTGATCCTTGCATGTTACGTTATCACGGGCACAACAGCCCTTTCCCTTTCCTCCATCACCACCAATATTCGGGTGGGCTCCGGCGGCGTGTTCTCCATCATCAGCCAGAGTCTTGGCCTGGAAGTGGGCGGCAGCGTCGGCATTCCCCTTTACCTTGCCCAGGGTCTTTCCGCAGCCCTTTACATGTCGGGCATCGTGGAGACCTGGCTCTACATCTTTCCAGAACACCACGGCCTGCTGGTAACTCTGGGCGTCTTCCTGGTCTCCATTCTGGTGGCCTGGTTCGGCGCAGGCCTTGCCTTTAAGGTTCAAGTGGTGGTCATGGTTGGCACCATTTTGGCCCTAGCCTCTATGTTCCTGGGTTTTAAGGTGCATCCCATCAATCCCACGCCGGTGCTTTGGGGCGAGTTTCTCGATGCGGATTTCCAGGTTCTCTTTGCTGTGTTCTTTCCCGCCGCCACAGGCATCATGGTGGGCTCCAGCCTCTCGGGCAGCCTGAAAAGACCCAGGGAAAGCATTCCCATAGGCACCATGTCGGCTTGGGGCCTGTCCTTGTTTGTGTACCTCTCCATCGCGGTCTGGTACGCGTTGCTGGGAACGCCCGAGGAATTGCGCCAAACCGGTCAGATCTTTGCCGTTGAAAAGGCCTATTGGGGGCCGCTGGTGCTGCTGGGCGTTATGGCGTCTTGTTTCTCCGCCACCTTGAGTTCGCTGGTGGCCTCGCCTCGGGTGTTGCAGGCCCTGGCCACCTATCGCATTATCCCCTTCGCTTCCTATTTTGAGAAAACCCACAAAAACGAGCCTCGCAACGCCACGCTCTTCACCTGTTGCCTGGTGCTGGTGGCATTGCTCTTGGGCGATTTGAACACTATCGCGCAGATCCTCACCATCTTCTTCCTGGTCATCTATTTCATGATCAACCTGGTGCTGTTCATTGAGCAGCGCTTGAAGATGCTCAGCTTCAGACCCATGTTCCCCATTCAACCCCTTATTCCGGTGGTGGGCACCCTGAGCTGTTTGACCGCCATTCTGATTATCAGCCCGGTGATGGGTCTGGCCGCGATCGCCTTTGTGGTGGGAATCTATTTCTTCCTGGACCACAAGCAGCTACGCACCCCATGGGAAACCGTACACAGCGGCATCTTTGCGGGCATCGCCAACTGGGCGGCCAAAAAGGTGATCCAAACAGAAGTGGGCGAATCGGTTGCGGTCAAGCGATCCTGGAAACCCGACCTGTTGATCCCAGTGGTTCGAGGCACCCAGCTAGAGGGTTATTATCGCATTGTGCGCGCCTTGACCTGGCCGCAGGGCTCTGTTCAGGTCGCGGGATTTGCAGCCACCAAACGCAAGGAGCTGGAAGATCTGGTTGGGGAATTTCAGCACGAGGGCATGTTTGCCACCACCTCCATTATTGAAGATCCCGACTTTTCCAGCGGCATGCGCACCTGCATCTCCATCAAGGCCGGTTCCTTTTTCAAGCCCAATACCCTGTTTACGTCGATTGAGAACCGCACCGAGCAGGAATTGCAGGACCTTATCGACATGGCCAAGGTGAACAAAATGGGGGTGATTTTTCTAGGCCTCCACCCGGAATCGGGCCTGGGCCGCGAGCGGTCGGTGAACCTTTGGGTGCGAGACCAGACGCCGGATTGGCGCGTGGGCTTGAAGTTGGCCAACCTGGACTACTCCGTGCTCATGAGTTATCAGCTTAAAAAGAACTGGCCAGCCCGAGTTCGGGTGATGTCGGTGGTTCAGGAAGAGGCCCATGTCGCTATGGCGGAAGCCTTTATCCGTCAGCTCATGGAATACGCCAGAATGTCTCGGGATATCGATGTCTGTGTGACCCAGGGCAAGTTCCTGGCCACGCTGGAAACCGCGCCCAGGGCAGACCTCAACATCTTTGGTCTCTCCGAGAAAGTGGACAAAAAGTTCCTTGAAACCATGGTTTCCCTCTCGCGGGGATCTTGCTTATTTGTATTGGATTCCGGTTGTGAGAGCGCTCTGGCCTGACCTTTCCTTTTTCCCATAAAAAAGACCGTGTTTTTTCTTGGACGAATGCGGTTCATTTTACTATACTGTTTTCGTGCGGTATTAAAGACATACATGGAAAGAGGTGAGCCGTATGAGCTATGACTTGAGCCCGGAAGAAGTACGGGTTTTGGGAGCCCTCATTGAGAAGGAAACCACCACGCCCGACTATTACCCGCTTACCTTAAACGGCTTGCTGAACGCATGTAATCAAAAGTCCAATCGCGAGCCGGTTGTTGTTTATAATGAA
>JBNKOV010000298.1:0-6497 GCA_050294955.1 Holophagae bacterium | reverse complement strand
CTTCCCTCAATATCCGTTGCGATTGGATAGATCCCTGCAAACCGGAAACATGGCGGGCCTTGCTAAAGCCGGATACCAAAGCAATTTATACCGAAGCCATGGCCAATCCAACGATGGAGGTTGCGGATCACAAGGCCATCACTGCTTTTGCCAGGGAACATGGGCTAATCTCCCTTATAGACAGTACCTTTGCCACGCCTGTTAACTTCAGACCCCTTGAGCATGGCTACCACCTTTCCCTGCACAGCGCCACGAAATACCTAAATGGCCATTCCGATCTCATCGCCGGAGCCGTAATTGGGCGAGAGGATCTTTTGGAAAAAATTCATCACAAGCTCAATTATTTCGGAGGATGTTTGGATGCCCACGCCTGTTTTCTGCTACATCGGGGGTTGCGAACCCTTCCTGTTCGAGTGCGTTGGCAAAATGAGACAACTCTTTCCATTGCACGGTTTTTAGAAGACCATCCCAAAATAGAAAAAGTCCATTACCCCGGTTTGGAGAGTCATTCTGGATACGCCTTTGCCCGAGAATTGTTTGATGGCTTTGGCGGCGTGTTGAGCTTTGTTGTGAAGGGCGGGGGAGATGTTGCCGAAAAACTGATTCATAACCTTCAATTACCCATCCACACCTTCAGTCTTGGCGGCGTAGAAACGCTCATCATACAACCTTCCAGGACCACCCATGTTGCTATGAGCGAAAAAGAACGGGTTGCCCTTGGCGTCACTGACAACCTTATTAGATTGTCGGTGGGTTTGGAATCAGCGGACGATATTATAGAAGACTTTGAACAGGCTTTGGCAGCGGAATAATGGGAAAAGGGTTGAAAATACAAGGTGTATCTTCAACCCTATCCAGGTAAAGGAACTGGTAGTGATGGTTTAGCGGGCACTGTTTTGTATCGCTCCCAGCTCCTTATTTCTACTAATTTGTTGGGAAAAGAGGCGAAGCGTCAACCCCGGCTTTATGCGAGTCGTGGGAAAGATGCACAAAACCGGTTCCTTGCCTGACGACGCTCCGCCCCATACCCCATTTCACTTATTTTTTTAAGGCGAATAGGGAGTCTGGGATATCCTCATTTACTTCAACTTTTGTAAACTCAACAGATTGACCCGTAGATGTCTCCATTTTTGTGGGGAACAGAACTCCGCCGGCTTTTTTCCAATTACTATAGGTAGAGACCACCTCAATTTGACCCGCTGGACCAGTCTGATTTTGGATGGTTTTTACCAGAAGCCCGGTTTTTGAAGAATAATAGCGGTTTTCAGCGTGCCCATCGCCATAGGTGACCAGAACGTGGTGAAGCGTTTGGTCGTCCTCATCAAGCGTGCCTTTATATGCGAGCTCTATGCTGCGGCTTTCGTCAATTTCAAAGAAGAGATCGTCGAACCAGGATTTCCTTTCAACATGTTCCTTCAACTCACCCTCGAGCTGACCGGGCTCGGTGTCCCCAGCAAGGGGGTTAAGACCCCAGATCTCCTTGCCGTCACTCGCCTGAATAATGTCGTTGCCTTGGAAGGTTAAGGTTTGATGCAATTTTTGGGGACGTTTGGTTATTAGCACAAAGGGGAGTTCTGCTCCTTGTGCGGGAATCTTCAGCACACCTTCTCTTCTCACACTATGGATCGCCTTATAAGCTTTGGCTCCACCAATCGCTTCGAGGTGTCTATTGATAATGCTTCGTGCGTCTGGCCCATCCGCAGCAAATGAGCAGATGGAAAATACCATCAAAGCCGAAAGACGTGTCAGGCGTCTCATCCCTTTTATCATGTGAACTCCTTGTATGGGAAATGCTTGCGGGGTGTTGGTCTCTAACCTTGCCGTCCCCGTTACAAAGAGTTCTACGCAGAACATGTCCCGCGCGGTTTGGGATTTGGGATGAACGGATTCTAGGCATGATGATCGGTTAAATGAGTTGGGTTTTGGTCGTAGCCCAACCGGCTTGGCGATCGGATCAGTTAAAGACTGCGCAATTCCCTAAAGCGCTGGGCCTGACGACGGGACATTTCTACAGTCTTTCTACCTTGAAGCATTACAATCATCCCGCCGTTATGGCTCGATTCCAAGTTTACAACCCATTTCAGATTAATGATATGCTTCCTGCTGGCTCGAAAAAAGATTTTAGGTTCCAGCCGCTCCTCTAAATAAGCCAGGGACCTGCACACAAGCGGCTTTTCATTCTCAAAGTAGAGCCTGGTATAATTGCCTTCGGATTCAAAAAGGGCCACTTTCTCCAAGGGCACAAACCAGCAACGATCTCCGTCCTTTACAAAAACCCGATCTGTTTCAAGCAACTTTTCTGTAGATTTCTGCTTGGGTGTGTTCTGTTTGGCGATGCGAGTCACCGCCTCGGCAAGGCGTTCTGGTTCAATGGGTTTCAGCAAATAGTCAAGCGCATTCACTTCAAAGGCCTGTAGTGCGAAATGATCATAGGCTGTGGTGAAAATCACGGCAGGAACCGCGTCCAGTTCCTCAAGAAGATCGAATCCTGATTTTCCTGGCATCTGGATATCTAAAAAAATGAGATCCGGGCTCTCCTTTTCAATCAGAGAGCTTGCTTCTTGGGCATTGGCGGCTTCGCCAACAATGCTCAGTTCAGGATGGGCTTTTAACAAGCGTTTTAATTCTGTCCTCGCAAGACGTTCGTCATCCACAATAATCGTCTTCATCCCGCTAGCCCCCAAGGTATGGAAACCTGGGCCATTACTTTGTTGCTCGAAAGATTCTTCAAGGTTAAGCTGGCTTGGGTTCCATAGTGCAGATGTAGACGTTCCCTGGTATTTTTCAAGCCAATGCCTGTGCCAGAATGGGTTTCCGAGATCTGACCATTATTGGCTACGAGGATTTCCAGATGAGCGCCCTTCTTTCTCGTTTCAATATGAATCTCACCACCTTCTGGCAGGGCAGCTACTCCGTGCTTCACTCCGTTTTCCACAAGAGTTTGAAGCAGCATGGAGGGCACCGGCATGTTCACCGTTTCTGGAGCTGAGGTGATTTTCCAGGTCAAGCGTTCCTCAAGACGAATAGACTCAAGCTCCAAATAGTCTCGGACTGTTTCAAGCTCCTTATTCAAACTGACCAGGGTTTGTTCGCCTCCTTGTAGCGATGTGCGCAAAACACGGGCTACTCGCGTCACAACTCGCTGTGCTCTTTCCGGATCTTCAGTAATCAATGCGCGAATGCTGTTGAGCATATTAAACAGGAAATGAGGGTTGAGCTGAGCTTTCAAAGCCTGCAGTTCGGCTTCCTTAACTTTGGCTTCCAACTGCCATTTCTCGATTTCCGCATTTTTGAAATTTTTGAAATAATGCACAGCAAAATAGATCAGAGACCAGCTAAAAAACAAACTGGAGAAATTGAAGAACATGACGCCCGCAGCAAAAAGGGGAGAATGATCAGGGTCCGGTTCAATGAGCGCCATGTGGATTATCATGGCGATGAACATTAAACAAACGCCCATCAAACAGTTCGCTCCAAGCACCCTGGGCAAAAGGTTTTTTAGGGGAAGTTCCGTCCATCTTCGTTGCTTGATTCGCTTGCGATAAATATGCGAAAGGCCTGCGCCGAAAGTCATGATCGAATAAAGAACCAGCAGATGCCGCCAGGTTCCTTCCTTAAAGAGTACAAACGGCGTATTGATCAAGGCCATCAAAGACCAACCGCCCACCTGGCAATGCCAATATTTCAATTTCCCCATGTTATCTCCTCCCCTAAAGATTCTACGGCAAAATTCCCTCCGGGGTTGAAAAAAGGACTTTTTAGCGAGGAGTTAAAGACAAAGTGAATGCCAATACTCGGTAACTGGCGCCGGAACCCTTTAGATTTTCCGGAACTGGGAGAGGGATTTGCAGTTGGTTCACGTATGTCAGCATTTTTTGAAAATATAGAGAAGCCAATGGCATTCACGAATGCCTTTTGGCGAATTTAATGAACCGATAGTCAACGCAAAAGCCTTTTGTAGATGAGAAAAAAACAGGATGTAGATCCCACTCCCCATTCCGGAAAAATGAAATGCGAATGAGGATTGCAATTTCATTTTGAGAGGTGAAAAAAACTGGAAGCTTCCAAAACCTCATTTGCTCAGATGTTAAGAATCATATAGCTTAGCATGTTTCATTTTGTAGGTTTGAGCTTTCGAATGGTTCTTTTGGGTTCCTTTTGGGAACTCAAAAATAGCTTTTCTCCCTTGAGATTTCTTTTTAAAAGTGACAATATGCGGATATTAGTTTCTAAAAACTCCATGCTTTTTATATCTAGTTTTCGAAATGAGGTATTGCAGAAATACTGTGAAATCTCCTTTCCCGAATCGAGAAAATGCGAATATCCGTAGCTATCCACTTTTGAGATATAGGAATCGGTGCATCGAAATTTTCTATAGTTCTTTTAGAAAAGCCAATATCATTTATCAGTTTCAAATTCATTTTTAGACTTGATAAATCAGAGACAGAAATAAAAAATCCTTCGGGCTTATTTCTTTTTGAATTCAATAAAACTATTTAGAATGTGCAATTTACTAAATGATTCGGCTGTTTTTTATTGCGAGAGCAAAAATTGTCGCGACTTTTTTGTAGTTGACATCCTCTTGAATTGTTTGATAGAAGAGATGTGGCAATTGCTCAGCGGATACGGGGCTTATTCAGCGAAAAGTCAAATTTTGACACCTTCTCTTTGAGTTTCCGTTAAAATTTGGTGAGCAATTGCGAAACATGGACCCTGTTTGAAATCAAAATTAACCCACTCACTGTTCTTGTTGTTCATTCGAGGTTCTGTCAAATTGAATAATCAATCGAAGTAAGGGGTCATCGAAACTATCACCAGAAGGAGGAAAAGTCTTTCAGAATCAACTGAGCCAAAACATGAGTATTGGCATGAGGTAAAAATTCGAAAATAAAGAATACGGTTGCCCTAACAGGGTACAAGTAGGAGGTTCCCCATGAAACGAGAGACGATCATTAAATCGATCAGCCAGGCAAGAGATTTTATCACTGCAAACCAGCATGAAAAATATATAGCGGCTTTGGCCAGGCTGGGAACTCCGCCCAAAGCTCTTCCCCGTGGCCATCAGTTGTTGGAGGAGTTGAATACAAGAAAAGACAAGGTTGACAGGCTCCGTGCAAAGTACAACAACCTTGGCGAAGACATGATTCGAGCGAAAGAAAACGCCCATCTCATGATGCTGGGTCTTTTGGCCGTAATTCGCGCATCCCTTAGCCAAGACAAGAGTAGTCTAACCATTTTGGGTCTGGAGATGAGAAAGAACAGGATCTCTGCGGTCTCCTCGACCAAAGGCAAGGAAAGCCCGGATGCTGAACCCCAAGATAACTCAAATGGAGACATGCAGAACAACACATCAGCAGTTTCAACCTTGGAGGGCGCTGAGAATAGCAGCAAGGAGCCTTTTGATCCATCTGATGGAGAGCAGGAATCGGCCGGAAAGAAAAAAGCGCGTCCCTCTCAAGCGGCTGCATCAATTATGGTTTCTTGGCTGGATACGCTGGAAGGCGCTAAAAGATTATCGGGCAATGCATCGGATAAACTCGCGGGATTTGGTGTAGACGCCGCTCATTTAGAACGCATTCGACAGTCCATTTTGGCCTGGTCCGAGTCATGCAGAAAAAGGGAAGAGGTTTATCGCTTGAGGATTGCGGCCCAATATTCCTATAAAAAAGCGGAAAAAGATATGCTGAGTTGGGTTACCGCCATGCGTCGAATTTTAAGGGCTGCGAAGGCCAGGGGAATGGAGGAAATAAGCCAGCTCGCTCTCAATGAGTTGTAGCCATAAGTGAATTTGGCCTAAGGTATTTGCGGGGTCTGGTACTTCGTTGATTCCAGTCGGGTGTTATTATGCAAAACCTTGCCAATATTGTGGGCTCCTTGGGAGCCTCTTACCCATTGGCGGCAAACATTACACGGAGCAAGATAGGTTGCTGGGCCATGGCCGTGTTGTTGCATGGGATCACTTACGGCAGCTCCAGATAACGCTTGTTGGATGTTGCCATTTCCCGTTGCTCGCACGAGCTGGGATAACGCATGCGGCTCTGCGCAATCAAACAAACCATGTCCATTGTGATTGTTCACAGGAAACTCAAGAAAGATATTCCCTACAGCTCGGCCATATGCAGTAGCGTTCAGGTTGGCCTTGGTCGCTGCAGAATTGCCGCTGGTTCCTGCATGACCGGCAATGGTTGCGTTGGTAACTCGTTGAATAACCCCAGAGCCAATCACTTTCAACTGGGCCACTGGAGCGCAGGAGCCGCAGCCACAAACAGGATTATGTTTGCGTTGCATGGTTTCATTAAAGGGGCTTGCTTGTGCAAATTGAGTAGGTCTTGCCCCTTGGTTATCCACAAACCCTGATCTTGAGGTTCGATCCCCAGAGCCTTCTTTTGATTGCCAATGTGAGTACAAGAACGCCCCCCTGCTGCCATTTTCTGAATGATTTGATTATCGCATGCTCAGGCGCATTGTGTCAAACCTGGACAAAGCCCTTGAAGGAT
>JBNKOV010000297.1:0-6497 GCA_050294955.1 Holophagae bacterium | reverse complement strand
AACAAGCTGATCCCCTACAGCCTGAAATTGACTCAAATAGGAACCCGATTTAAAAGAAACAATCGGTTCAGGAGCTGCATCCCCCATAACCCACAAAGATTGGACATGATCATTATCACAGAAAAAAAACAATTGAGAGGTTGTTGCTATGAGGTTTCTTAAACCCAAGAGCTCAGGCCCCGGCGCCTCCTCCAATAGTGAGACCTCGCCATTCTCGTAAACAAAAACCTTGCGCCCCAAATCTCGGTGGGTTGCCGCGAGGTAAATTTTACCATCAAAATAGGTGAGCTGCCCGGGATAAGAACTAGTGGGATTATTACGCCATTCTACAGTTAGATCCGCAACCAACCGAGGATTTTGAGCAAGCAAAGGCAACCCGACCACAACAAAGAAGCAGAATACTTTCAGAAATAAATGTTGATTCATGGCAAAATATCCTTATTCACATACAATCGGACCGGGATCAAGCAGCGTCCCAAAGATCAGATCTACAACGCTGTAATTCGGCCACTGGTCAAATGAGGGGAATCCATGCTGGGGTTTTTGCGGGTCCAATTGAAAAATCGAAGCAGCAGCCAGACGCCGTTCATTGAGGAGGCTTATATCGGCGCAGTCATCTACATTGATAAGATTGCTGCGTATGTCGATGCGATCTCCCGCATGGGTCCCCAAAAAGGGATTGGCGACAACCGGGCCAAGGGAGCCAATATTATTGCCAGCAGCTCGCAGGGTTGTTAGATTGGGCATGGACTCCACCCCTTTCAGAGTGACCACGCCTCGGTCAAAACAGCTCACGCTGGTGATCGTTGCGGCTTCGCTTCCACTTAACCTTTGATCGTTGTCAGCGTCGAAATTGGTTAGGATCAACTCTCGAAACGCAGGATCTGGCAGACTCACAAAAGGGTCATCCAGCAACATTAGATCGGAAGCTCCCTGAGGATCATGGGCAAAATAGAACATGCTGGTTCCACCAGCAATGAAATGATCCAAAACAGAGCCCTGAGGGCCAGGGTTTCGGTCATGGGCCAGAACAGTACAAAAGCCGTCGGTCTGCCAGAGTTCTCTGCCCGCTTCTGGACTTCGGGCCGTAAAGAATAACTGGTCTTCAAAGGAGATCAGATTGGCAGGCGAAGAACCTTCTACTACGGGATGAGCGTTGCTCCATGTCCCGTCGCTTCGCAACAGCCGGTCGCCCAATTCAGGTCGATTTTCTACAAAATACAACCGCCCGCCGTGAGACGTCAATTCCGAAATCACATCGTTCTCCTGGAAATCTTCGATTTTCCAAGTCCCATTCTGAAATCCATCGCTCCGCCACAGCTCCCGCCCCTCAATTTGGAAATAAAGGACTCCGTTCATTTCCACAAACTCCCTCAATCCGTCGGAGGCGCCTGGTATCACCAGACCTTCAAGAGGAACCGTTCCGGCAACCGTCCCATCAGTTGACCAGAGTGTGCGTTGAGAAGAGCTCTCATAATAATTTGTGAAGAAGAGCCGCTCACCCACAACCATTAATTGTCTCGGAACAGACCCGGCTGAACCCGGTCTCAGATCCCACCAAATTTGAGCAGTATGGAAGTGAGAATTGTAGCTCCATAGTTCAGAACCCGTGTCAGGGCTGCTTGCCGTGAAAAAGAGGGAACCGTTGAGAGCCGCGGCTTCATTTTGATTGACAGCGACAGAACCAAAAGTCCTAGTCAATATCGTTCCCCCAGGAGTACCGTTTGTTCGCCACAGCTCCGTCTTATTAATTCTAGTGATGAAGAAATACAGCTCATTGTCCAATATTGCTGCGGGAACTGGGTCACTATCTCCAGGCACAATGTCAGCAAGGGGCATGGTCCCAACGATAGAACCATCTGTAATCCAGGGCTCAACGCCACCCGGTCCGTCCGCCGAGAAGAAGACCAGATTATTGAGCACATGGAGATGTTGAACCTCCTCGGGACCTTCGATCTGGAATGTGCCCGATTCAGTCCCATCGCTACGCCACAGAGTATATGGAGCGGGGCCAGCGGAAAAAATGAGCAAGTCATTCACAACCACCTGCTCTCCAATTGGCAAAACTGCTATTTCCGGTTGAATATCCGCTAAGAGGCGGGTTCCAGAAAGAGCGCCATCAGTTACCCACGGCTCCTGACCATAGCCATTTCTATTGTCCAGAAAAATCAATTCATTACCCAGAACCGCCTTGGGCGAAGGGTAGGAATTTTGCGGAGCAGGTTCGGGCTCCAGAAACAACTCAGTCCCTTCCGAAGTTCCGTCGCTTTTAAACAAACCCCAGCCGCTAACTGGACCGCTAACAAAAGCCCCAAACCAGAGATTGTTGTCGTAAACTATGGGATTGCGGATATCAAAATCCGCAAACTGTACAGTCCCGTCAAATGTTCCATCTGATCGCCAAAAGCCCCCATTGGCTTTAAAAAAGAGGCTGTTCCCTACATTGAAAAGCGTCGTAGTTTCAAGGAGGCCGCTTTGGCTATTTGGCGCGATGTCCTTTACCAATAAAGTACCGATTAGAGATCCGTCGGTTCGCCACAATTCATAACCATGTTCATAGGAGCGTCCCACAAAGAAAAGATGGTTGCCAACAACCATATGATTATAAACGCCGATTAAATCGGGATGTTGAAAGAGCTCCTGAGCATAAGCCTGAGATCCGTCCCATCTGTTGAACGATCCGGCTGCAAAGAAATATAGGGCTCCATTAAAGACAGCCGGGCGAGAAGAATAGCCGGAATAGATGAGGTGGAGCCCTGACCCAGAGCCATCCAAAGCCCAGAGGCCATTGCTTTTTTGGAGAATTAAAAAATTGTTGTAGGCCATCATGAAGCGAAAATCAAGGCTCCCAAAGAGGTCCTCGCTAATAACTGGAAAAGTCCCAATTTCCGTACCATCCGAACGCCAGAGATATGCCACGCCATCTTCTCCATCGGCTTTAAAAAAAATCAGATCATTAACCGCAATGAGGTTGTTAATATTGCTGGATCCCAGGCCGGGGATTAAATCCAACACCAGACGAGTCCCGGCTTCTGTACCGTCCGTGCGCCACAATTCACGGCCGTGAAGAGGATCAAAGGCTGTGAAGTAGAGTGCGTCGAAGCCCGGGGTCAGGTGTTCAGGGCCTTGATCCGTAAGGCCACCCGGAAACATGTCTGCAATCATTTTGGTGTCGATCCCATCATAAACCCACAGCTCACGACCCGCCACACTGTTTTGAGCGGTGAAGAAAAGCAGGTTGTTCCATACCACGAAGTCTTCGGAGTTCGAGCCATCGTTCCCAAAAGCGGCGGCGGGAATGCGGCTAACCTGTTGGGGCAATTGACCCTGAGGCACGACCGAGACCAGGACAACATCTTCTCTGTTTTGACACAGATCGCTGTTGACGGACCATGCCAGTTCGTAGAAACCCGCTCCCCCGCCGGGAGTAAAAGAAGACCGGGGATGGTGCGGGTCTTGAAATTGGCTGAGGCTTAGATCAGGCCCAGATCGAACGGACCATGAACCCTGACCGCCTGTTGCCTGCGCATTGAGATGAAGGACCGAACCCTCCAAAACGCACCGATCCTCACCCGCATCTGCGCTTACGCGATCCTCGAATTGTATCACCGCTTGATCCGTGGAAATGTCACAGGGCTTGCCCCTTACCATCCACTCCAAGACATAGACCTGTCCCATCTGGCCAGAGAACTGGGCGCGGGGGTCGTTTTCATCCGAAAGCGCTCCCCCAACACCGGATAAAATACTCCAGCGACCAATCCCCCATGGCGGCTGGTTAGCGTTCAATTGAAGGCTTAACCCGCAAACCACTGCGTCGGGTCCTGCGTTTGCCGGTTCAACCGGTTGTGTAAAAACCACCTGGGTGGTGTCACTGGTGGAAAGACATGGGGGTTGGGACACCATCCATTCCAATGTGTAGGTTTCGCCTTCCAGCCCGGTCATGAGCGAGTGAGGATTATTGGGTTCAAGAACCTGGCCGCCCATACCGGAGAGAATGCGCCAGGTTCCCTGGCCAATTTCAGGGAAAGTAGCGGCCAATTGGACCGTGTCGCTGCAAGAAACCAGCCCATCTCCAGCATTTGCTGGACTTGCCTGGGGAAAAACGATCAGGTCGATAGAAGACGGAGAACTCGCGCCACAGGCATTCACCGCGCGAACTTCCACCAACCCTCCGGTTTCTCCCACTTGGATAACAGGGTTGGCGTCGCCTTCGCCGCTCACAAACACAGCTCCTGGCGGCAAAGTCCACTCAAAAGAGGTCGCGTCCAGTTGGTCCAATACGCTCAATGTGATCTGGTCAAAGGGGCAGGGCGGATTGGAGAAGGTAATCAAGCCGGGCGTTGCTGGTGATCCGTCATAGGCTGTCATGATGTGGTCGTCGCTGGAGGAAATGCCTCTTACAGTAACCACAACACTCAAGATCACCTCTCCGGTAGAATTAGCGGAATATTGAATTTCACTCAAGGTCTGGTCGGAATGGATGGTCCCGTTTTGGATGGTCCATGCGTAGGAGGCCTCATCACCCAAGGCTTGCTCAATTCGGGCCGTTTGAACTACGCCAACACAACTGGAAGTTTCCGAAATAATTTTAGCATGGGGTTTAAAACGAATAGCCCATAATTCATCACCGTCCTGGCCATTGTCTCCAATGAAAAAAAGCGTATCGCCCGCAGGGGTCAACAACCTGGGCGCCACCCCATATTCACCGAGCCTGCTGTCATTGATCATGGTGGAGCCGAGACTCGTTCCATCCGACTCCCACAATTCCTGCCCATGAACGCCATCCGAGGCTGAAAAGTAAACCATCCCATTGGCTGCCGCGAATTCACGGGGACCAGAACCGATAGGTCCGGGATTTATATCCTTCACCATGACCGTGCCTGCTTCCGTACCATCGGTCACCCACAACTCAGAGCCATGTTGGGGATCGGTAGCAGTGAAGTAAATGAGGTTGTCCTTGAAGACCCAACGCCGCTCATCAAGCTCGAATCCTTTTTCAAAACTGGAACCAGAGCCTGGATATATGTCCTTCACCAAAACAGTGCCAGCTTCGGAGCCGTCTGTTCGCCATAATTCTCTCCCCTCTGTTTCGTTTTCTGCAATGAAGAGAAGATGGCCATTTACAGGGTGGAGAACCTGGGGAATGGATCCCGTGGAACCGGGGTATATGTCTTTCACGATAAAGGTTCCCTCTTCCGTTCCGTCTGTTCGCCACAATTCCTTATCGAAGGAGCCATCTGTGGCTGAAAAGTAAACAACCCCATTCCATGTGACCGGATCCCTAAAGGAAGAGTCTCCATTGGGGTTGATGTCTGCGATAAGCTCGGGCGCAGGCGCCCCTATGTTAAAGGCTGCAGGCTCATTCCCAAAACCAGACAGGTTGACCCCGGTAATCAATGTGTCGCCCAAAATACCCACATTTCCAGTGTCATGAAGAGCCGAAATATAGTATTCCCCCATGAAAATGGATTGATCCGTGACGGTGTTGTAACGATACAATTGAGGTGAATAAAAGTCTGGATAGAAGAGAATGTTGTTGTTCCAGGTCTTCAGCCAGGACACCCCCCCAGGTTCGTAGCGCTGCAAAAGCATGGATTCATTTCCATCCCAACGCCACAACCCAAAATCACCATCTTCCGATAGAGCGAAAAAATAGGCGTCTTGATTTAATGAAAGAACAGATCTCTGAGAAAAGGTCTGGTGGATTGCTCGTGTATCGGTTTCCCATCCTTCACTGACAAAAATGGCCTGATCGTACATGGCGTACTGGCCATAAAAAACAACACCAGCGCCAGCGGACACCATTTTAACCCCAAAAAGGCCCGGCCGGGAGGATGCTGGAACCGATAATGAATGAGCCTTTTGACCGTCATAGACCCATAAATCACGTTTTAATCTAAAGTAAATGGCGTCGCCCACAACACCCAATGGATACCAGGAGGTTGTCGGATCTTCCCACAAGAACTGGGTGCCCGCAGCCGTTCCGTCAGTTTTAAACAGATCCGAATTGTTTATAAAATAAAGGGTGGAGGCGGCCTGATAATAGGCAGACGGGTAGTACGACCCCAAAAATTCAGTTCCTTTCTGGGTCCCATCTGTTGCATAAAGTCCGCCAGAATAGAAGAAAAGCCGATCATTGTAAACATGAAAAGGGCTGCTTATCACATTGTTGTCTGACGTATCAATCTGGAGTTTGGTTCCAGAAGCCGTTCCATCTGAAACCCAAAGATCCATTTGCCCTCCTGCTTGAACAGGAAAATAAACCAATCCGTTCATGGGAGCAAAAAAACGAATGGATGAAGCGTTGCTATCTTGAACCTGCTTTACCATGACTGTGCCCTGAGGCGTTCCGTCACTTGTCCATGGTTGGTTGCCTAATTCTGAATTACGACAAAACCAGGCGGTCTGATTATGTGTAGCGAGCGCGGAAATGTAGCCATCGAGCAAATGGGTTGCTCCGGGTGTCGCGCCGGTCGCCATCCAAAAACCAGGGGTTC
>JBNKOV010000296.1:0-6508 GCA_050294955.1 Holophagae bacterium | reverse complement strand
AAAGACCCTAGAACCTTTGACCCTGCCAAGACCGACGTTTCGCCCCGGATCCTCGTCCCCCTCCAGCAGGGCCGCCGCCACAAAAACCGGACAAATCACCAGGGTCGCCGCCTCTGTACAGGCGCCTTCTCATGAAGAAAGCCTGGCCTGACATGGACGCAGAACAGGCAAACTGAGATAAACAACCAGACTTGCCTTTAAAAAAAGACTGAAAAGTGAAACGGCTGCATAGTAGATTGTAGAAACCACTATTATTCTTTAGTGTCTATCAAAAAGTGAAGGTTCTAATACTGGCTTTTGTCGTTTACAACTTTTTACAGTATGCAACATAAAGCCGATTAGCGAAACAACTATTAACTTTCCTTTCTTGCGATAGTTTTTTATCGAAAGTAATCATTAATTCTTATTTAATATGATAGGTTTTTTAATTTAAAAGATCAGCTAAAAGCAGAAAAAAAACGCCAGAAAGAGGCGGAATTGGCCTAAAAACCAAGGGTAAATTCCTTCTGCCTGGCCCTGAACCGCGCCGAAAACCTGCAAAAAAATGTCAGAAATTCTCGTTCAGGGCGGCAGAAAGTTGATCATCGTATACAGAACGCGGCGGGGACGGAACGCCGCAAAGTCGCTTACACCAATAGATAGAGACTAGCCGTGGTTGTGGTCTTCATGGTCCCTTTTCCGAGTGCTGGCGGCCTTGGGCAGCTCGCAACCCGAGTCGAATTCCAGGCAGGACTGGCATACGTCAAGTTTGAGGCACTCATCTCCAAGCTCTTGCTTTTTAATGACTTCCTTCACACCAAAATATCCAAGACCACCAAAGGCGGCCCAACGAACGCCGGTGGAAAGAAACTCACGACGGCTGCTGGCATTATCAATGTCTGTCATGGTCAAAACTCCTTAAACCGTTGCCTTGGGGGCAAATACGCGAATTGTTTTCTTGTAGGGATCCATAACCAGAACCCTGCCGCTGCTGTCTACAGAGACGTCAAAACCCAGACCAATCTTCTCGTCGGGAGAAGACTTCTTCACAACGGAACCCTCAACCAACATGTCGGGTCCAGCCACAACGCCTTTAAAGTTACCCTCTGGGTCGTATACATTTATGCGAGCAAGGCCTTTCTCGCTGGTGATAAAGGAACCGTCTGGCGTGAGAGCGAAGTAGACCGGATTGCAACAACCGCAAAAACGATCAATCTTAATGCCAGGCTGCCCCCATGATCCCTGGAACCGACCATCGGTGGTGTAGGTTTCCATGCGGAGCCGACCGGGATTTACGATGCGTAAGTTCCCGTCGGAAGCCAACTTAAGGTCGAAAAAGGGACTGGGAACCGCAAAGCCGGGATTGTTGAGACTGGGATCTTTTTTGCCAAATCTGAACTCAATATTCCCTTCGCGATCACATCTGAAAACCTCGCGGTTACCGGCGTCGGCGACAAAAAGACCGGTCTCATCTAGTGTAAGAGCAGTGATATAGACTTTCTCGCCAAGGCTTTCGGTTTTGGATTTCAAATTGCCCTGATAATCGTAGATAAGGAAACGATCCCAGTGACTTACCACAAATTCCTCTTCGCCGGCGTAGAGGCAGTGAGGCAGCCGATCCAGAGAAACTTCCAACTGCATGCCGCCATTGGCGTCAAAGATCTTGACAGACTTGTCTCCGGCAGCGAGGATGCGGTCGTCGGGTGTTACAGTCATGCGTGCAACCCGTTGAAATTCAAGGGGGAAGCTGTCGTCTTCCGTGTATAACAGCAGACTGCGATCCGTTTTCTCGTATGCGCTGAGATCGTAGTCAAAGGAACTCACAAGGTCTTGAGGAAGCTCTTGTTTGTCCGTTGGTATTTTGCGAGGCGCATTTTTCGGACGTCCAACCAACCAGCCCAGCGCGCCGCCCACGCCCATTAGACTGGTTCCCATAAAGACCCGTCTTCCGATTTTATTTTTTTCACTCATGAAACTTTACCCTCCGAAATCTGTATACGATTTTAGAGTGGCCAATTATTCCCAAAACCTCATGGCGCTCTCTGGTATAAATTATGGTTGCAATGTGATTGAATTTCAACCTAAAATAATAAAACATTGGGGACCTTCCTGAAGACCCGGTCTTCTCAACTACTATCGCGGACATGTCAACGTAACCGGATTACTCTTGAAGGGAAGTATAGTATTAGCATGAATGATAAAACTGTAAGCGCCGTTATCGTGGGTATTTCCATAGTCCTGGCCGGTGGTCTGCTGTGGTGGCTTTTAGGCTCGCCCACCGAGATCGAACCCATCAAACGCGTCACCGATGTTGAGGCGGAAACTCTTGCAGGCACCCTCAACGATGGATCCGGTTCCGCCGAATCGACGGTGGACATTGAAGGTTTTTTTGAAGAATTCGCTCAGGATGACACAAAAACCTCAAGCAGTTGGCCCGGCTTCAGAGGCCATGATTTCACCAATATCCTGACAGAGGGTCCGCCGCTTGCAGAGTCCTGGCCGGAAGAAGGTCCGCCCGTTTTGTGGACTGTTGAACTTGGGGAAGGCCATTCCGGCGCTGCGGTTCAAGACGGCAAGGTTTACATCCTGGATTACGATGAAGAGAAAGAGGGCGACTCTTTGCGCTGCTTTTCTCTGGCCGATGGCAAAGAACTCTGGCGCCGCTGGTACAAAGCGCCCACTAAAAAGAACCACGGGGTTTCCCGAACGGTTCCCGCCATTACTGAAAAATACACGGTCACTATTGGTCCTCGCTGCCATGTCATGTGCGTGGACACCGAAACCGGCGCTTTCCGCTGGGGCATTGACATGGCCGCCGAATACGGAACGGAAGTGCCGTTGTGGTATACGGGCCAATGCCCCATTATCGATGATGGGGTGGCCATAATCGCGCCTGTGGGTTCAAAGCTCATGATTGGCGTGGATTGTGAAACCGGCGAGGTTCTCTGGGAAACCCCCAACGACCTGGGCTGGAACATGTCCCATTCCTCCATCATGCCCATGACGTTACTGGGCAAGAAAACCTATGTATACTGCGCCATTGGCGGTATCTTCGGTGTTTCCGCCGAAGAAGCCGACCGGGGCAAGCTGCTCTGGAGCTCCAACATTTGGACCCATTCGGTTACGTCGCCCTCGCCGTTGTACATCGACGACTCCCGCATTTTCCTAACGGCAGGCTACGGTTCCGGCAGCATGATGCTTAAACTGAAAGAGGTCAACGGCGCCATTGAGGTGGAGCCCATATTCGAGTTGGATAAAAAAGTCTTCGGGTGCGAACAGCAGACCCCAGTCTATTACGAAGGCCATATTTTTGGCATTCTTCCAAAAGACGCCGCGGCCCTTCGCGGCCAGTTTGTTTGCTTGAACCCAGATGGCGAGATCGTCTGGTCCAGCGGAAAACAGGAGCGGTTCGGCCTTGGACCCTTCATGTTTGCAGACGACAAAGTCTTTATTTTGGACGACAATGGCGAACTCACACTCATCAAGGCCTCGGTGGACAAATACGAAAAACTGGCTCACGCTCGGGTGCTTCCCGGTCATGACGCCTGGGCGCCCATGGCGCTGGTGGACGGCTTCCTGATCCTACGCGACTCAAAAAGAATGTCGTGTCTGGACGTAAGAGCCCGATAAGTTAACAACCGGCCGCGGCCATGGCGGTCGGTTTCGTCTCAAACATGGCAAACCAGGAATCTGATCAGGCAAATGACATGGGAGGACAAAATGGCTGCTGAACAGGAAAGCATAAAGCGAGAAGACTTTATCGGAAAAGTTGCCAGTAGGGTGGCGACGTTTTTCCTGGGGCTTGTGGGCGGGCTCGCCGTTTTCGGGGCGCGTCGCAAGAACACGGTCTGGCAATTGGATCCGAATAAATGCGTTCAGTGCGAGAAATGCTCCACGGAATGCGTGATGTCGCCTTCTGCTGTAAAATGCGTTCAGGATTACCCCATGTGCGGTTATTGCCGCCTTTGTTTTGGTTATTTCCAGCCCAATGCGCCTGAATTGACATCGGCGGCTGAAAACCAGCTTTGCCCAACAGACGCCATCGAGAGGTTGTTTGTTGAAGATCCCTATTGGGAATACAACATCCTGGAAGACAAGTGCATTGGCTGCTCCAAATGCGTGAAGGCCTGCGAAGTGTTTGGCAACGCCTCCTTCTATCTCCAGATTCGCCACGATGTTTGCGTCAATTGCAACATGTGCGCCATTGCCCGCCACTGTCCATCCGACGCATTTGAAAGGGTCCCCGCAGACGATCCCTACCTGTTGAAGGTGTAACCCTTATGAATATTCTTACCCTTGTAAAAGGACTCCTCTCCCCTGCCTCGCCCTGGTTGGTTAAGAACCGGACCAAATTAACGGTCCTCATTTTTTTGCTGGGCATGATCACTGCCGCAGCAGTACTTGCCCAAGAGCCCCGATTCCCCGCGCCTGACTTTGAATCGGGATATGAGTTCCCCGCCACCACCGTCCCCAACAGCCAGGACGTGATGGGGTATATAGACGTAGCCCTGCTCATTATCACTTTGAGCATTGCGTCCTATTTCGCGCTTGTCAGCCGTTCCCGCAAGGGTATTTTCGTATTGGGCATCTTCTCCCTGGCCTATTTCGGATTCTACCGCGAGGGCTGCACCTGCGCTATCGGCGCGATTCAAAACGTGAGCTTTTCTCTGTTTGACAAGACCTACGCCGTTCCCATTACCGTGCTTCTGTTTTTTCTCATACCCCTGGTCTACGCCCTGTTTTTTGGCAGGGTCTACTGTGCGGCGGTTTGTCCCTTGGGAGCCATTCAAGATCTGGTGGCCCTGAAACCCATCAAACTGCCTACCAAACTGTCCAAAGCGCTGGGCATGATCCCTTTTGCCTACTTGGGTGTTGGGGTGCTGCTGGCGGCGACTGGAAGCGGATTTGTGATATGCCGGTACGATCCCTTTGTAGGATTCTTCAGGCTCAACGGAAATGCGCCCTATCTCTACCTGGGCGGCGCATTTTTGCTTACCGGCATTTTTGTGGCAAGACCCTATTGCCGTTTCTTCTGCCCCTACGGGGTGCTTTTGGGATGGATGTCCCGATTCTCAAAATGGCATTTGTCCATCACGCCCAAGGGCTGCATTCAGTGCCGTCTTTGTGAAGATTCCTGTCCTTTCGATTATATCGACCAGCCCAACACAGGCCTGGCGAGAGAGAAACACGAGGTTGGCGTGCGCCGTCTCGCCATGCTCTTTATCGGCATGCCTCTGATCATAGCCATGGGCGGATTCATTGGGTCACGCATCGCCGTGCCCATGTCTTCTGTAAACCACAAGGTATATCTGGCCGAACAGCTCCTGTTGGAACAGCAGGGCTACCAATCCAGCGCCGATCCTCTGTACCTGGAAACCTTTCAGGCAAAAGGCCAGATGGAAGCGGCCCTTATCGACGAAGCCATTACCTTGCGAAAGCGCTTCAATATAGGCGGCTGGATCCTGGGCGGTTTTCTGGGTCTGGTGTTTGGCGTAAAAATTATCGGGATATCTCTTGTCCGCGACCGTAAAGATTATGAAGTGGATCGAAACACCTGCTTCAGTTGCGGTCGGTGTTTTGAATATTGTCCAAACGATGAAATGCATCTCGCAACTCTGGAGGTCTAATGCGGGTTGTTGAACGCCTACCCAATACGGAATCTCAGCTTTACCGCGTCACCAAGGGCGTGGGTATTGCGTCCGGAATTCTTTCGCTAATTATCTGTATCCTACTTATTTCAAATAATCTCCGGGTGAAGAGTCTCGACCCTATTCACCTGCCTGCTCTTGAGCGATTGCTCAAGGAGCTGGAAAAGAACCCCAATGATCAGGCCCTGCGCGAGGAAATTCGCGAGTTGGATCTTCTGGCCCGAAAAGCTTTTTTCACCAGCCAGGAATTCAATAGAAAAGGCATCTGGATCATGTTGGGCAGCCTGGCCATTATGGTGCTGTGCTTTAAGTTCACGGCCAAAACCCATCAGTTCATTGCCTATCCCGAGGGTCGCGATCCTAGCGACACCATGATCAAAGACGCGCAATGGACTCGAATGGCCGTGGCGGGCATTGGCCTGTTCCTTTTCGGGTTCGCCTTGATTCTGGCCTTAACTTCGGAAAGCCAACTGGATAAACGAATGGCCGCCATCGACAATCCCGAGCCCGAAGTAGAGACGAAAACGGCGGACGCCGCTCCAGCGGCAAAGCCCATTACCGTCCCCACCAGGGAAGAGTATTTCAAGAACTGGCCTGGATTTAGAGGCGTTGACGGCCAGGGAATTGCAGGCGCGCCCGAGAGCATGCCGCCCCTGGAGTGGAACGGCGAAGACGGAACCAACATCGTATGGAAAGTTCCCATTTCCAAACCCGGCTTCGGATCGCCGGTAATTTGGGGCAACAAAATCTTCGTTTCAGGCGGCGACGACGACGCTCGCGAAGTCTATTGCTTTAACGCTGATGACGGCTCAACACTGTGGAGCCACACCATATCTGGAATTGAAGGATCTCCGACCGAGGCCCCAAAAGTGGCGGGAGAC
>JBNKOV010000295.1:0-6537 GCA_050294955.1 Holophagae bacterium | reverse complement strand
GTGGTGTTGGAAGATCGCGAACGGCGATTGTGGGTTGGCACGGCGTATGGTCTGAACTATTTCAACCCGGATAGGACCGTAATCACCCGTGTGCGCCATGATCCAGAGAATCCCGCCAGTTTGAATAATGAGAATATCACGGCCCTATTTGAGGATCGCTCGGGTCGTCTATGGGTGGGCACCTCCGGCGGCGGGCTGAACCTTCATCTGGGCATGGGCAAGGGTTTCAAGCATTTCACCAAAGGGATGGGGGCAGGGGAGGGCTTGAGCGACAATCGGATTAACTGCATTGTGGAGGACGCCAACGGGCTGCTTTGGTTGGGAACCTACGGCGGCGGCATTTCCTGTTTCGACCCGCAAACCTCTCGTTTTGGTCACTATGACAAGGATGACGGTTTGGCCAATGACGTGGTTTACGGCTTGCTTTTCGACAAGCGGGGCCACCTCTGGGCCAGCACCCATGAAGGGCTTTCCGATTTTGATCCTCAAGGCAGATCCTTCAAAAATTACGACTACCACGATGGCCTTCAGGGCAGCCAGTTTAACGAAGGCGCCTGGGCCTATTGTAAGGACGGCCAGCTCCTGTTCGGCGGCAATAATGGTTTTAACGTGTTCCGACCCTCTGATATCGAGGAGAACCCCATTACGCCGGACGTGGTGATTTCCGACGTACATCTCGCCAGCCCTGCGGGTTCTCAGCAGGGCGGCGATCCCGGACTGCCGTTGGTGCAAGGCATTGTAACCCGAGATTCTCTCAGGTTCTCCCACAGGGATCGCTTTTTTTCTCTGGAGTTTGCGGGCCTGCACTACGAGAGTCCGGAGCGTAATCGCTACGCTTATAAGATGGTGGGTTTTCACGAGCAATGGGTGCATACCCATTCCGGAAACCGCATCGCCACCTTCACCAATTTGGACCCCGGCCAGTACACCTTTCGGGTGAAGGCCTCCAATAAAGATGGTATTTGGAATGAGGAGGGCGCGCGTATTGACGTGGTGATCCTGCCGCCCTTCTGGATGACCTGGTGGTTTAAACTGATCGTGGTGTTGGCGGTTTTGGCCTTCCTGCGGTGGCTCCACCATGTGAGGGTTGCTAAACTGCTGGAGGTGGAACGGTTGCGCACTCAGATCGCGTCGGATCTCCACGACGACATCGGCGGTCTTCTCACCCACATCTCCATGGACTCTGAATGGATTTTGTTGGGCAGTTCCCTGCCGGAAAAGATTCAGAAACGGGCCGATCGAATTGGCAAAACCTCTCGCGAGGCTATCGGGGCATTTAGCGATATTATCTGGTCCATCGATGTGCGCAACGACAATACGGAGCAGTTGTTGCGGCGCATTCAGGATACGGCTCACAAGTTTCTGGCGACCCGAGACATAGCCTATACTTTTAACGCCTATGGTTTGACGGAAGGCAAGTCGGTGGCCCCGGAATTCAGGCAGAATATCTACCTCATTTGCAAAGAGGCCCTCAACAATATTGTGAAGCACGCCTACGCCACCCGGGTTTCCATTTCTTTAGACAATACAGCCGAGCGGTTTTTGCTGGTGATTCGGGATAATGGGCGGGGTTTGTCTGGTGAGAGCGGCTGCGGTCACGGCTTGCGCAACATGAAGATGCGCGCCAGGAAAATTGGGGGCAAACTGGAGGTGTCCAGCAAGGACGGGGTTGAGATCCGGCTGGAGTTGAAGAGGATATGAGGATTCGCCCTGGTTTTTGGCCATGCTTTTTGAACACGTGAATTAAACCAAAAATTGAGGATCTGGTCCGGCGCTCGTGATATAATTTGCCCACAGTTCGATTTTGGGCTGCCGGAGTTGCCATGGAACAGCAGATTGTCAACGAAAGCCGTATTCAAACCATCTGCCTGTTGGTGCTTACGGCTGTGGCTATTGGTTTTGCGCTCCACTGGCTGAGACCGGTTATGATTCCCTTTGTGCTGGCCCTGTTTGTGTCGTTCACCCTGTCACTTCTGGTGGATTTTCTCAGGACCCGTCTTCGCTTTCCCCATATCCTGGCTCTGCTT
Source organism: Holophagae bacterium (assembly GCA_050294955.1). Lineage (GTDB taxonomy): Bacteria > Acidobacteriota > Holophagae > Acanthopleuribacterales > Acanthopleuribacteraceae > JBNKOV01. Next base: position 4,510 of record JBNKOV010000295.1, on the reverse strand, counting down.
ACGTCTCTGGGTTTTACCTTCCTCATTTTTCTGTTTTTCGCCAATCTGATCTCTATTTCCATTGGGGAGCTGGCCGCAAACGCCAATACCTACCAGAAATCGGTGCTGGCGGCTCTGGATCGACTGGTGGAGTGGTTTCCCGAGGATTGGGGCATTGACAGTAAAGACGATTTGCGTCCCTATTACGAGGTGCCGGTTAAGTCTCTCGGCGGCATGCTGTTGGGCACAACCAACGCGATTGTGGATATTCTGTCCCGCTCCACTCTGGTGTTCATTTTTGTGATGTTTCTAATGTTGGGCTCTTCAACGGGTCCAGTGAGTCGCAAGGGGTTTATGGCCTTGGTTGAGACCCGGGTGAAGCGGTATCTGCTGACCAAGGTGACGGCTTCAACCACCACCGGCGTTCTGGTTGGCCTGGTGCTATACTTTCTCAATGTGGACTTGGCTATGGCCTTTGGATTCCTTGCTTTATTGCTGAATTTCATTCCCAGCATCGGTTCCATAATTGCAACCTTGTTGCCTGTGCCGCTGGTGTTGGTTTCCCCCGATTCCGGGCCTGGGGTGGTGGCGGCGGTGATCATCGTGCCAGGCGCGATTCAGATGACCATTGGCAATTTTGTGGAGCCGCGTATGATGGGGAAGTCGCTGGAATTGCATCCCGTTATGATTCTTCTCGCCTTGATTTTCTGGGGCATGTTATGGGGCATCGTGGGCATGTTCCTGGCCGTTCCCATTACGGCTATTGTGAAGATTCTGCTGGCCCGTTATGAGTACACCAAAACCCTCGCCGACATTATGGAGGGCAACCTGGAAGTGTTGGAACGGCACTGAGCGCCGGTTCATGCCTGCATGGCGAGCCGGTCTTTAATGAAAGAGGCCAGTCTTTGAATGCCTTTTTCGATGTTATCTTTATCTACATAGCTGAAGGAGAGTCGCATCTCCTTTTTGTGGGCGCCTCGCAGGCTGAACATGCTCATGGGACAACAGATAACGCCGTATTCCCCAGCGCAGACCCGAACTAGCGCCTCGTCAAACTCGAAGGGCAGATAGACGGTGAGGAAAAAGCCGCCCCCGGGTTTGTTCCAGCGGATGGTTCCCTCCGGAATGCCCGCCTCTGCGCAATATTTTTTCAAACAATCCACCATATGATCGCGATTCTGCTTGTAGAAGGCCACCTTTGGAGCCAGGACCGGCATGAGGGTGCCCTGATTTTCTAAAAGAATGCCGCCCACGATAGCCTGGAGCAAGGCGGAGGTGTTCACGGAAACAAAGCTTTTTATTTTGGAAAGTTGCGAGGCGACGCTTACGGTGTCCCCTGAAGGCGTGACCGTGGTTTGATCGGTCACCAGATAGCCCAATCTCAGCCCGGGATAGAGGGTTTTGGAGACAGTGCCCATGTAGATGACAATGCCTTCTTTGTCCATGGATTTCAGGGTAGGCGCCGGACTTCCATCGAACGCGAACATGCCGTAGGGGTTGTCCTCGAAAATGAGGATGTCGTTGGCCTTGGCCGTGTCCAGAATTTTTTGGCGGTTTTCCACGGGCATGCTGGTTCCAAGAGGGTTGTTGAAATCGGGGATATCGTAAACGGCCACGGGGTTTTGGCCCTTCTTGCGGACAGCGTCTATCGCATTTTGCAGATCTTGCGGCTCCAGGCCATGTTCCCCAACGGGGATGGGGTGGAGCGTTAAGCCCAGCACCTGGGCCAGGCCCGTGATGCCGATGTAACTGGGATCACTCACCAGCAGGACATCGTCCTTATCATTAAACAACCCCATTAATAGCAGGGCCATTCCTTCCTGACAGCCGTTGGTTACGATGATGGATTGGGCGTCTGTGTGGATGTTCTCGTCTTTGGCGAGATAGTCCACCAACAGCTCTTGAATCTGGCCGTTGGTTTTACCGTATTGGCCCAGGGAATTGAAATATTCCCGGCGGGTGGCGTGGGTCTTCTGGGCCATGTATTCCACATAGGGCGCGGCCTTTGAGAAGCTGTCCTCCACGTCAAAAAAGTCCTCAACCGGGCGCCCGGGCGCGAAGGAAATGGCCTTCGGGTAATTCATCACCACTTCATTGAGGAAGTTCATGGTGTTCAAAGAGTCATCAAATAAACGGTTTACCAGGGAAATCTTCATAATCCTCACCCGAATGCAATCATTGGACCCCAGACAAGCCGCCGGGTTGAAACTTGGAACAGCATACCATGAAGACGCGGCTGTGGAAAAGCCGCATGATGCGTTAATCTTCCGGGAAAGGGACGCCAGGGCCACGTGGGGTAATGAAAGACTAAAAAAAGCGAGATGGCGTCACCCTTGCGCCCAAGAATATGCTATGCTCAAAAAAACACAGCCGGCTGCATCCATGAGACGCCAGTCGGGATGTAAATTGAATCAAGGATCATGTTATGCATGCAAATGTAGCGGGTGCTTTGGAGGGAACCACGCATCCTCATGTGGTTCATCATCACGCGGAACTGGCGGTTGAAATTAGAAAACCTGCGGATTTTGCAGCCGCTCTGGGTTATGAGCAGGGCCGCATCACAAAATCCATTTTTTTGAGGAGCGTGGACCGAAGTCGTTACGTAGTTGCGGTTTGCTCGGTTAAGAAGACCTTGGACCTGGCCTTTATCGCCAAACGCATCGGCGTGGATCGCGTCACCATGGCCAGTCCCAAGGAGTTATCCGAAAAATTGGGTTATCCTTCCAAAGGCGTATCTCCATTGGGCTGTGGCGACATTCCCGTCTTTTTGGACGAGGGGTTGCTGGCCTTTCATTCCGTGCTGGTTGGAGCAGGGGAGCCTGGCGTGGAAGTGGAAATGGACCCGGTGCATCTACAACAACTTACAGGCGGGGAACTGTTGCCCCTCGCGCGATGATCGACTTCAGACCGTGAGCGGTCTAAATAGGTGATTGCCAAATCTTGTCAGGCATTGGATAATAACAACGTACCGTTATGTTGGGGTGATTGGAATTGAATCCTTATGATATTTCACCAATTCTCGAAAGAATTGTCGCATCTGAGAAACGAGCTGTAGATCTCATCTTCAGCCCCAATCATTCTCCTAAGATTATTGTTGAAGGGCGATTAGACAATATCCCCTTAAAAGAATTGAAGTCGCTCAGCGCCTATCAGGTGGAGATGTTGGCGCTCAGTCTGCTCAAAGACAGGCCACGGGCCTTGGAGACCTTTGCGAAAACCGGTTCGGTGGACACATCTATTGAGCTGGAATCCGCGGGCCGATTTCGGGTGAATATCTTCCGTCAGATGAATATGCCTGCTGTGATCATGCGCGCCATTCCGCCCAACATTCCGTCTTTTGAAGGCCTTGGTTTGCCCGCCAATGTATCGGGATTGGGTGGCCCGGGCGGCGGTTTATCTCTGGTTACCGGGTTGAGCGGTTCCGGCAAGAGCACTACTCTCGCCGCTGTGATCAATCAGTTTAATTTAGAGCGGGCCTGTCATATCATCACCATTGAAGATCCCATAGAATTTGTGTTCCCATCCATTAAGGCCATCATTCACCAGAGAGAGATCGGGGCCGACGCGAACAACGCGCCGGAGGCCATGTCCGCAGCCTTGAGACAGGCGCCGCAGGTAATTATGATCACCAGATTGACAACGCGGGAATGCATTGAGACGGCCCTTGAAGCCGCCGAAAATGGCATTTTGGTGCTCTCCACGCTGCCGGTGTCCGGACCCTCTCAGGCCATTGAATATCTGGTGAACGCCTTCCCGTCGGATCAGGAGTACATCGTGCGTGGACGTCTCGCTCAAGCCTTCCGCTGCATCGTCTCCCAACGTCTCATCCCTCGAAAAGACGGGAGAGGGAGGGTGGTCGCGGCTTCCATTTTGAAGTCCAATTCCCGGACCAGAAACTACATACTTCACGGGCAGAAAGATCCACAAATCCTTGAAGACGCCATGCGCGACGGCAATATGGACGGCATGCAGACCCTTCAAATGGATCTGTCCCGCCTGTTAAAGGCCGATTTAATTGCAAGAGAAAGCGTTTCCCAGGTCTTGCCCAAAGAAGTTAAACCGCCAGCAACCAAGAAGAAGGCCGCGCCGGCCCCAAAGCCGAAGCCGGCTGCCGGGCAACGGCTGCTTGAGTTGGAAGATCTCGACGGACCCATTCTTGGGCTGGACACCTAGTCAGGAGTTATCCCTCTAATGAATAGAGCCTGCGACAACTGCTCAAAAATAATTACGATTCCCGATATCCCCCTGCCCGACGACTATACGCAGAAATGCACCTATTGCGGCCACAACAATCCGGTTTCCGACAGCGGACCCGCACCGGAACTCACCGATTGGGACACCCTGGACAGCACCTCCAACGGCACCTTCGCCAATTTCCCCCAGGTTGGCCTTACAGGATCAGGGCAAAACGCAGACAGTGCAACCCTTCGCGGACTAGAAGAACGATTGCGCGATATGGAGACCCGGCTTCGAGCGGAATGGAAAGAAGCTTCCCACGTGACCAGCGAAGGGCCGACTGCCTTTGATTTGG